>VAZU01000299.1 GCA_005884745.1 Alphaproteobacteria bacterium | reverse complement strand
CGGGCTCGAGGCGGCGCTGCCGATCTTCGCCGAGATCCGAGACAAGTTCGGCATTCCCGTGCTCACCGATGTGCACGAGCCGGCCCAATGCGCGTACGCCGCGAAAGCGGTCGACATCCTGCAGATCCCGGCATTTCTGTGCCGGCAAACCGACCTCCTCGTCGCGGCGGCGAAGACCGGGCGGCCGATCAATGTCAAGAAGGGCCAGTTTCTCGCGCCGTGGGACATGGCCAACGTGGTGGCGAAGATCACCGGAGCGGGAAATCGCAACGTGCTCGTCACCGAGCGCGGGGTTTCGTTCGGCTACAACACGCTCGTCTCCGATTTTCGCGCCTTGCCGATCTTGAAGCGAACGGGTGCGCCGGTAATCTTCGATGCCACCCATTCGGTGCAACAGCCGGGGGGTCAAGGCGCGGTTTCGGGCGGGGAGCGCGAGTTCGTGCCGGTGCTGGCCCGGGCGGCCGTGGCCGTTGGGGTTGCGGGGATCTTCATCGAGACCCATGAGGATCCTGACCGGGCCCCCTCGGACGGCCCTAATATGATACCGCTCAAGGATTTGCCTGGACTTGTTCGCACGTTGATGGAGTTCGACCGGCTGGCCAAGGCGTCGGTTCGGTGACATGCGAGCCTGATCCACGGACGGCCGCATCGCCGAGACCCTGACCGAATGCAAGCCGTCGACACCCCGCTCGAATTGGCGCGCCGCAACGCTCGCCGCGTTCTGGCCGGGGTGAGCACGGTGGCCTTTGCGACCTCCCTGTTCAGCCGCGCGATCGATCCGATCATCCCGCCGATCGCCAGCGATCTCGGCGTCGCGCCCGAGACGGTGGCGCTGTTGTCGACGGCCTTCGCGCTGCCATTTGCACTGATCCAACCGATCCTCGGGCCGCTGGCCGACGCGTTCGGCAAGACCCGGATCATGACGTCGTGCCTTGTCGTCCTGATCGCGACGGCCGCGATCGGCGCCACAGCGACGAGCTTCCCGGTTCTGCTCGCTTCGCGGATCCTCGCCGGCATTGCCGCCGGCGGAATATTCCCGGTCTCGCTCGCCATCGTCGGCGATCTCGTTCCGGTGGCGGAACGACAGATCGCGCTCGGCCGGTATTTGGCCGTAGTGATCTCCGGAAATTTCCTCGGCGCTTCGCTTGCCGGCGCCGTTGCCGACCTGATCGGATGGCGCGGCGTATTCGTCGTGATCGGCTGCTGCGGCGGCGCCGCGTTCATTGCCTCGAGATTCGGTTTTGCCGGGCAAGAGAAGCCGATGGGAGCCCACCTCGACGTCCATGCCGTCCCCGGCCTGTTCCGTACGATCTTCGCCAACCCGCGGGCGCGGGTCTGCTACGCCGCGGTGTTTCTGGAAGGCGTGGCGATCCTGGGCCTGTTCCCCTACGTGGCGCTCCTTCTGCTCGACCGGGGCGAAGCGAGAGCTTCGATCGCGGGTCTGGTTTTGGGCGGGTTCGCCTTGGGCGGGGTTGCCTACGCCTTGATGGTCCGCGCGCTGCTCGGAAAATTCGGCCCCAACCGCCTCATGCTGGGCGGGGCAGCCGTGGCGGCGCTTGCGCTGCTCGGGGCTGCGGTCCGAATTCCGTGGCCGGCGGAGATGGCGGTCTTCGGGTTCATCGGGTTCGGGTTCTACATGCTGCACGGCTGCATCCAGGTGCAGGCGACGGAGATCGCCCCTGGCGCGCGCGGCGCGGCGATGGCGCTGCATTCGTTCTTCTTCTTCATGGGCCAGGCGATCGGACCTTTGTTCTACGGCTTCGGCCTGGTCCATTTCGGAGCCGTGACGACTCTCGCGCTCGGCGGCGCCGTCATGCTGCTGGTCGGCGTCTTCGTGTCGCGGCTGCTGCGGGAGCAGGCCGCGCCGATGTGAACGTCGGCGCGGAGCCTGGCATTCCGCCGCGGCACCAAGGCGGGCCGCAAAAACCTTGCCGGATCGGGCAAAACCGTCGATGATGGGCTCGACGGCCTGGGGTGCCGCAGATCGCGGCTGAGATCAAACCCATCGAACCTGTCTGGGTCATGCCAGCGTAGGGAGCCGCCGATGGCCACAGTCCATCGTCGATCGACCGAGACACCAACGGCGCTGATCATCGGCGCCGGCGTCATCGGGCTTGGGATCGGCTGGCGGCTCGCCCAGCGCGGTGCCGCCGTCACCTTGTTCGACCGGGCCGCGGCCGGGTCGGGGGCGAGCCATGCGGCCGCGGGCATGCTTGCGGCGTGCGCCGAGGCCGAGCCCGGGGAGGAGAAGCTGATCGCGCTCGGCCGCCGCAGCCAGGCGCTGTGGCCGGATTTTGCCGCGGAACTGGAAAAGCTGACCGGCCAGCCGGTCGACCTGCGTCGCGAGGGAACGCTGGTCGTGGCGCTGACGGCCGACGACCAGGCACGCATGCAGCATCATCTGGAATTTCAGCATTCGCTCGAGCTTCCGGTCGAATGGATTTCCGCCCGGGAAGCGCGCCG
>VAZU01000298.1:3840-4344 GCA_005884745.1 Alphaproteobacteria bacterium | reverse complement strand
GGGCCGAGTTGCGCGTTTCACGCACATCATCCTCATCGAGGCGAGATAACGTGCCGAAAGCTTTGATCTTCTGGACCATGCTCGCCGCGACCGCGGCGCTGGCGACCGCTGGCCTTTCCGAGACCGCCCGCACCGGCGCCGTTTCCGATTTCACCCTGGACAACGGCCTCGAAGTCGTGGTCATCCCCGACCACCGCACGCCGGTCGTCACCCACATGATCTGGTACCGGGTCGGATCCGCCGACGAAACGCCGGGCAAGTCGGGGCTGGCGCATTTCCTCGAACACCTGATGTTCAAGGGCACGGCCAAGGCTCCGCCCGGAAAATTCGCGCAGACCATCAACGAAATGGGCGGCCAGGAGAATGCGTTCACGTCGAACGATTATACCGCGTTCTACCAGCGGATCCCGCGCGAGCAGCTCGAGACCGTCATGGCATTCGAAGCCGATCGCATGACCGGCCTGGTGCTGACCGACGCCAACGTGCTGCCGGAGCGCGACGTGG
>VAZU01000298.1:0-3800 GCA_005884745.1 Alphaproteobacteria bacterium | reverse complement strand
CGGCGCTCTATCTCAACCATCCCTACGGCCGGCCGGTGATCGGCTGGCGCCACGAGATCGAAGCGCTCACGCGCGAGGACGCGCTCGCCTTCTACCGGCGCTTCTACACGCCCAACAATGCCGTGGTCGTGATCGCCGGGGACGTCAGCGCCGAAGCGGTCGGGGCGCTGGCGCAAGAGACCTACGGCAAGGTCGCGCGCCGGTCCGAGCTCGGCCCTCGCCTGCGCCCGCAGGAGCCGCAGCCGGTTTCGATGCGGCAGGTCACCTTGGCGGATTCCCGGGTGGCCCAGCCGAGCCTCAACCGCAGCTATCTGGTCCCCTCGTTGACGACCGCGCGCGCCGACGCCGAGGCGCTCGATGTGCTCGCCCACATCCTGGGCGGAGGAGCCACCAGCCGGCTCTACCGGGCGCTGGTGATCGACCAGGGGCTCGCCGCGGATGCCGGCGCCTGGTACCAGGGCGCGGCGCTCGATGCGACGCGGTTCGGCGTCTATGCCTCGCCGCGGCCGGGTACCGGCCTCATCCGGCTCGAGCAGGCGCTCGANNNCCAAGACCCGGCTCATCGCCGATTTCGTCTACGCGCAGGACAATCAAATGGCGCTGGCGCGCTTCTACGGGCTGGCGCTGACGACCGGCTCCGCCATCGAGGACGTGAGGGCGCGCGCCGAGCGCATCCGCGCGGTCACCGCCGATCAGGTGCGCGATGCCGCCCGCCGCTGGCTCGACCAGCGCCGCTCCGTCACCGGCTATCTCGTCAAGGACGCCGCAAATCGCGAGGACAAGCGCTCATGAAGATCCTGCCCGGCCGATCGATGCGGCTGCCCGCACCGGCGGCGCTCGCGGTCGCGTTCCTGCTCGGCGCCGCGGCTTCGGCGCCGGCCGCGACGGCGATCGAGCGCGTGGTGAGCCCGTCCGGCATCGAAGCCTGGCTGGTGCGCGAGCCCGCGACGCCGCTCATCGCCGTCGATTTCGCCTTCCGCGGCGGCGCCGACGAGGATCCTGCGGAGAAACCCGGCGTCGCCAACATGGTGGCGGATCTGCTCGACGAGGGCGCAGGATCCCTCGACGGCAACGCCTTCCACGAACGGCTCGAACGCCACGCCATCGAGATGAGCTTCGGCGCCGGCCGCGATTTCCTGCACGGCACGCTGCGCACGCTCGCCGAGCATCGCGATGCGGCCGTCGATCTGCTGCGCCTGGCGCTCAACGAGCCGCGCTTCGAGGACGAAGCGATCGAACGCGTGCGGGCTCAGATCCTCGCGACCCTTCGCCGCGCCAGCACCAGCCCGCAGGAGATCGCGAGCCTGCGCTGGTGGGATGCCGCGTTCCCCGGCCACCCCTATGGCCGGCAGGTGCGGGGCACGCCCGACTCGGTGACGCAGATTTCCGCGGACGATCTCAAGGCCTATGCGCGGCGCGTGTTCGCCCGCGCCGATCTCAAGATCGGCGTCGTCGGCGACATCGATGCGGCAACGCTCGGCCGCATGCTCGACGAGATTTTCGGCGCGCTGCCGCAAACGGCGGAGCTTGGCGCGGTTCCCGAGGCGATGCCGCAGGGCCTCGGCCGCGTGATCCGCGTGAACCTCAACGTGCCGCAGACCGTGATCCAGTTCGGCGGGCCGGGCCTCTTGCGCAAGGATCCCGATTTCATCGCCGGCGCGCTCGTCAATCACGTGCTGAGCGGCGGCTCGCTCGCCTCCCGGCTCTATCGCGAGGTCCGCGAAAAGCGCGGTCTCGCCTATTCGGTCTCGACCGGGTTGCATCCGTTCGACCATGCCGGGGTGTTCAGCGGCGGCACCGCCACGCGCGCCGATCGCGCCGAGGAGACGCTCGAAGTCGTCTCGCGCGAGATCGCCCGGCTCGCCGCCGACGGCCCGACCGAGGAGGAGCTCGCCAAGGCGAAATCGTATCTCAAGGGCGCCTACGCGCTCAATTTCGACTCCTCGAGCAAGATCGCCGGCCAGCTCGTGCAGCTCCAGCTCGACGATCTCGGCATCGATTATGTCGAGCGCCGCAAGGGTCTCATCGACGCGGTCACGCTCGCCGACGCCAGGCGCGTGGCCAAGCGCGTGCTCGCCGGCCCGCTGCTGTTCGCGATCGTGGGCCGCCCGGCCGAGGCAATTGCCGGCGATCCCGGCGCGGCGGGCGCGGTGAAGGTGCCGGGCGCACTGATGCCTGCGGCCGGCGTCGACGCCGCCGGTCGGCGCGGGCCGGTCTCGCTGCATTAGATCGGCCTGACAGCCGGGAAAGCGGTCGGTCGGGTAGAATGCCCGGCATGATTCGCATCGCGCCCGGCATTTCGATCGACGAGCGCCGCATCGAGGAGCGCTTCCTGCGCGCCGCGGGGCCGGGCGGCCAGAACGTCAACAAGGTCGCGACCGCGGTCCAGCTGCGCTTCGACGTCGCCCGCTCGGACCTGCCCGACCAGGTCCGGCGGCGGCTCGGGCGGCTCGCCGGCCGCCGCCTGACGTGCGAGGGCGTGCTCATCATCGATGCGCAGCGCCATCGCACCCAGGCCCGCAACCGGCAGGACGCGCTCGACCGGCTGATCGAGCTCGTCCGCCGCGCCAGCGTCGCGCCGCGCGTGCGCCGCAAGACGCGCCCACCCGCCGCGGCGCGCGAGCGCCGGCTGCAAACCAAGAAGCGCCGCGCCGGCCTCAAGCGGCTGCGCGGCGGGGCGACGGAGGATTAGAAGATCTCCCTCAGAAGAACGCGAGCGTGCGGATCTCGATGCTCTCGCGCGGCCGGGCATCGGGCGGCGCGGTCGGATCCGCGTAGGCCGTGTGCGCCGTCCACCGGGCGCGGCCGTCGGTTGCGGAATCGAACACCTTGAACACCAGCGCCTCCTCGCGCCGCATGCGCGGGAACCAGTACCAGACGTGCTCGGGATTGTAGGTGATGGCGTAGGTCTGGCCGACCCGGTTCGGATAGATGCGCTCGGATATTACCAGATCCTCGGGAGAGACGCTGCGGGCGTCGCAGATCGCCAGCGGAAACGTTTCGACCGGATGTCGGATCGGCCGCCACACCTGGATGATGGCGAAGCGGCGCCGCAACAGCTCGTCGGCCTCGTCGGGCAGAAGGTCGCGCACGCGTTGCGGCCCCGACCACTCGGTGTAATCATTGTGGACGCGCGGCACGACCTCGCGGATCTTCCGCGCCTCGCGCAGCGCGTCGTCCGCGGTGCGCAGCGTGTGATCGAAGACGACGACGCGCGAGGCCCCGCTCTCCGCCTTCACCAGCGCTTCCATCTCCGGGTAATACATTCGCCGGACCTCGGCCTCGTCGAAGAAATTGCCGACCTTGGTGTCGTGAGAGACGAGGCGGAAGCCGTGGCGCTCGAGCGCGAAATCTTGCGCCTGGAGCCGCCCGTTGCGGATGACGACACGGCGCGGGTCCTGCCTGCCGCCCGCGCGCACGTCGGTCGACCCGGGCTCGCCGGTCTGCGTGAAGATTTTCTCCCCGGTATTCGCGATGTAATTGAGCGTCGCCTCGATCGATGCCGGGGCGATTTCCGGCTCCAGGACCTGAACCATCGCGTGCTCCTTCGCGCTTTGCCGCGCCTTGCGCCAAACTCTTGGTACCGACTCAAATAGGCGCTGCATGCCGGTTCGCCAGCTCGATGAATCCATCATCAACCGCATCGCCGCGGGCGAAGTGGTCGAGCGCCCGGCGAGCGTCGTCAAGGAGCTCGTCGAGAACGCGCTCGATGCCGGCGCCCGCCGCATCGAAATCGTCACCGAAGCGGGCGGCCGCAGATTCATCCGTGTTTCGGATGACGGGGAGGGCATGCGCCGCGC
>VAZU01000297.1 GCA_005884745.1 Alphaproteobacteria bacterium | reverse complement strand
ACGGCCGGGTAAAGGTCCTTCGCATGTCCGCCCAGCTTTACCTCGCCTATGTGGCCGCGTGCTTCGCGATCGTCATCGTGCCGGGCCTGACGGTGACGCTGATCATCGCCAACAGCTTGCGCCACGGCGCGCGGGCCGGGCTCTTGAACGTCGCCGGCACGCAGCTCGGGCTGGCGCGCGCCCGCTGAAACAACATCCGGCGCTGCGATGAAAGATCCGCGCTCTTCCGACCCGATCGCGTGGCGGCTCGCAAAAGCCCCCTCGCTCGACGAGATCGAGGTGCTCGCGGCCGCGGCGTTCCGCCGGCTGCCGCAGCGGTTCCGGCAGCTGTGCGGCAATCTCGTGATCCGGGTCGAGGATTTCCCGGCAGACGACGTGATCGAGGAGATGGGACTGGAAAGCGAGTTCGATCTCTTAGGGCTGTTCCACGGCGTCGGCCTGCCGTTCCAGTCGGAGAGCGCGCCGGTCAAGATGCCCAACCTGATCTGGCTCTACCGCCGGCCGATCCTCGATTACTGGGCCGAGCACGACGAGACGCTGGGCAAGATCGTCACTCACGTGCTGCTCCACGAGATCGGCCACCATTTCGGCTTTTCCGACGAGGACATCGCGGCGATCGAGGCGGATGTGGCTTGAAAGTCCATACGACGCGTATCATGGCACCTATGCTCCGGACCTCGAAACGAAAGGACACTCTTCCGCCGGGCGAGCGTTCGCGTTAAAGGCAGTTCGGGCAAAAATCCCGCAGGAAACCAACATGGAAAAATTCACCGTGCTCGAAGGCGTCGCGGCGCCGCTGAAGATGATCAATGTCGACACCGACCGGATCATCCCCAAGCAATACCTCACGACCATCAAGCGCACCGGGCTCGGCAAGGGCCTGTTCGCCGAGATGCGCTACCAGGCCGACGGCAGCGAGAATGCCGATTTCGTGCTCAACAAGCCGGCCTATCGCAGGGCGAAAATCCTGGTCACGGGCGACAATTTCGGCTGCGGCTCCTCGCGCGAGCACGCACCCTGGGCGCTGCTCGATTTCGGCATCCGCTGCGTGATCTCCACCTCGTTCGCCGACATTTTCTACAACAATTGCTTCAAGAACGGCATTCTGCCGATCAAGGTGTCGCCGCAAGATCTGGAGAAATTGTTCGACGACGCCGAGCGCGGCGCCAACGCCACGCTGAGCATCGATCTCGACAAGCAGGAGATCCGCGGTCCCGACGGCGGGGTGGTGAGGTTCGACATCGACGCGTTCCGCAAGCATTGCCTGCTCAATGGGCTCGACGACATCGCGCTCACCATGGTCAAGGCCCCGAAGATCGCGAGCTACGAGGAGAAGACCAAGGCCGAGCGTCCGTGGCTGTGAGAGCCGTGGCGATCGCGCTGCTCGGCTTGGTGCTGGCGGCGCCGGCGGCGCTCGCGCAAAGAACCACGTTCGACGGCCTCGTCGGCTGCGAGCGCTATGCGGCGGTCGAGTTCAAGCGCCGCAACCCGGCGTTCCGCCGCTTCGTGATCGATCGCGCCAGCGTCGCGGTCGACCGATTCGCCGACAAGGTCGGCAGCCAGTTCGTCTCGACCATCTATCACGGCCGCGCCAGCTACGACGCGGGCAGCGGCGCCAAGATCGTGCGCTTCCTCTGCCTGCACGGCGGCGTGGAGCGCGGACCGCTATTCGTTTACGTGCTCGATTGAGCGATCGCGTCGGCGATCGCCACGGTGCGGCGCGCCATGTCGGCATGCAGCCGCTCGACCATGCGGCCGTCGATCCGCACCACGCCTTTGTCGAAATTCTCCGGCTGATTGAACGCCGCGATGATCTTTCGCGCGCTCGCCACTTCATCCGCGGTCGGCGAGAACGCGGCATTGCACGGCTCGATCTGGCTCGGATGGACCAGGGTCTTGCCGTCGAAGCCGAGCTCGCGCGCCTCGGCGCATTCCCGGGCAAAGCCCTGCGCATCGCCGATGTCGTTGAAAACACCGTCGACGATGTCGAGCCCATAGGCGCGCGCGGCGGCGACGCACGTCATCAGCCAAGCAAGCATCGGCGCGCGGCCGGGAAGGATCTTCGCCCGCGTGTCCTTGGCGAGATCGTTGGTGCCCATCACCAAGCCGGAGAGCCGGGTCGCGGGCTCGCCCGCGGCCGCGGCGATCTCCCTGGCGTTGAGGATCGCGAGCGGCGTCTCCATCATGGCCCAGATGCGGATTTTCGCAGCGGCGCCGAGCGCGTCGAGGCGGGCGCCGATCGCCGCGAGATCCTCGGGCGTCGACACTTTGGGGAGGAGGATCGCGTCGGGCGTCGCCGCGGCGGCGGCCGCAAGATCCTCGCCGCCCCACGGCGTGTCGGGCGCGTTGATGCGGATGAAGATCTCGCGGCGGCCGAAGCCGCCGGCGCGCACGGCATCGCAGACCTGCTGGCGCGCGAGAAACTTCGCGTCGGGCGCCACCGCGTCCTCGAGATCGAGGATCAGCGCGTCGGCGGCGAGCGTCCTTGCCTTCTCGATGGCGCGCGCATTGGATCCGGGCATGTAGAGCACGCTGCGGCGCGGACGCACGGCCATGGGGAGTTCTCACCTTCCGAGGGGGCGTTCCCCGGACCGCGCGGCCCGAAGCGCCATCGCGCGATCCGGGGTCCAGAAAGGGTTCTCGAAGCGATCCTGTGTAGCCAAATCACGATATGGACGCTACGCGAACTTACTCCTGGGTCCCGGATCGTCGCTCGCGCGCCGCGCTCGCTCGTCCGGGACACGATGCCAATGATGAACGAACACTGGCTCGCGGGGGTCGACGGATGTCCCGCCGGATGGGTTTCGGCGTTGGTGCGGCCCGCCGGCGAGGAAGTGCGCGTGCGGGTCGTGCCGCGCTTTGCCGACGTGAAAGATGCTCCCGGGGCGCCGGGCATCATCGCGGTCGACGTGCCGATCGGATTGCCGCAGCGCATCGGCGTGGGCGGTCGCGGCCCGGAAGCGGCGGTGCGGAAATTGCTGGGCGCGAGGCAGTCCTCGGTGTTCTCGGTGCCCGCCCG
>VAZU01000296.1:5031-5484 GCA_005884745.1 Alphaproteobacteria bacterium | reverse complement strand
CCAGAACGCCGTCCTGCCGGCGCAGAGGCCCGGCCGGCAGGCACTTGGTGGTGCCAGCCCACGGGATTAGGTTTCCCCAAGGATTGCAGGCGGCGCGTAAACTTCGCCCGCGATGGTGGCTCTGCGCAAAGCCGCGGTCTGCAACGCACGGCTGGGTTATCAATGAGGAGGCTACATGACGCCGCAATACATGTCCGGCTTCGGCAATAGCTTCGAGACGGAGGCGCTTCCGGGGGCGCTACCGATCGGCCGCAACTCGCCCCAGAAGGTCAATTACGGGCTCTATGCCGAGCAGCTCAGCGGCTCGCCGTTCACGGCGCCTCGCGAGCAGAACCAGCGCTCATGGCTCTACCGGATCTGGCCGACCGTCAAGCATTCGGGACGCTATGCGAGGATCGACAAGCGGCGGATCCGGACCGCGCCGGCGCGCGAGGAGAGCACCCTGCCGATCGG
>VAZU01000296.1:0-4962 GCA_005884745.1 Alphaproteobacteria bacterium | reverse complement strand
CGATGACCAACGAGTTCTTCTTCGATGCCGACGGCGAGCTGTTGATCGTCGCCCAGCACAACAAGCTGCGCTTCCGCACCGAGTTCGGCGTGATCGACATCGAGCCCGGGGAAATCTGCGTCATTCCCCGCGGCGTCATCTTCAAGGTCGAGCCGATCGACGGGCCGGCCCGCGCCTACGTCTGCGAGAACTACGGCGGCGCCTTCACCTTGCCCAACCGCGGCCCGATCGGGGCCAATTGCTTGGCAAATCCCCGGGATTTTCTCACCCCCGTCGCCGCCTACGAGGACAAGGAGCAAACCTCCTCGCTGTTCGTGAAATGGGGCGGCGAGCTCTACCGCACCGAGATCGCGCGCTCCCCGCTCGACGTCGTCGCCTGGCACGGCAATTACGCGCCGTACAAATACGATCTGCGGCGGTTCGCGCCGGTCGGCGCCATTCTGTTCGACCATCCCGATCCGTCGATCTTCACGGTGATGACCTCGCCCTCCGAAACGCCCGGGACCGCCAACGTCGATTTCGTGATCTTTCCCGAGCGCTGGTCGGTCGCGGAGAACACCTTCCGGCCGCCCTGGTATCACCGCAACATCATGTCGGAGTTCATGGGCCTAGTTTACGGCGTCTACGACGCAAGGCCGGAAGGATTCCTGCCAGGCGGCATCAGCCTGCACAATTGCATGCTGCCGCACGGCCCGGACGCGAGCGCGTTCCAGCACGCCAGCAGCGCCGAGCTCGCGCCGGTGAAGCTCGAAGGGTCGCTCGCATTCATGTTCGAGACGCGGTTTCCGCAGCGGATCACCCAGTTCGCGGCGGAACACGAGGCGCGCCAGGACGATTATGCCGAGGTTTGGCGCGGGCTGCGGAAGCACTTCAATCCGGAACGCCGCGGCGCCAAGCAGCTGGTCGGCTAACCCCCGATCGCGGTGTGTCGACCGTGTGTGCAATTGGAACTATCTACGGCCCTGCAGCTTTGGCCCGAACCACGAGGTGAGCCATGTGGAATCGATTCTGCGTCGCGGCGATCGTCGCGCTCCTGTTCATCCCCGCCCGGGCGTGGGCCGACAAAGAGTCGGACTGCCAGAAGGGCATCACGACGCTCAAGTCCGAGCTGAAGAAGAAGCACCCCAGGCCGGTGCAGGGTCAGCTGCAAAAAGCGCTGAAGAATGCCCAAAAAGAGGACGGCGAGGGCGATTGGGACGAGTGTGTCGACGCGGTGAACGCCGGAACCCGCGCACTGGGTAGGTGATGCTCCGCGCCGAGCCGTGCACGCTCTTCACTTTCCCTTGCAAAGGGGAGGTCGACCTCAATCCGATTTGTTGCGCGGCTCATCGTCGTAGCGGACGTCGCGCGCGTCGCCGGCCTCTTCGTCCATCCCGCTGCGGGCGCTGTAGAAGGTCGCGGCCATCAACGCCACGCCGAGCCCGATCACGCCGCCGAGCCCGAGGATCGCCGCGATCCCGATCGGATCGGTATAGCTGAGCACGTCGAGGCCGAGCACGTGCCGAGACACCACGACGATCAGGATGAGCAACGCGACGCTCAGGCTCGCGTATTTCACCACCCAGGTAACCTTGCCGTGCTTGACCGCCCAGGGCAGTTTTTGCTCGATGTATTTCAACAATGCCGTCCGATCCTCGCCGGGATTGGCTCGTGTCGAACGCACGCGCGCTGATGTCCCAATCGCGGCTCCGTGCCGGGAGTTCCGCATGAAGCGGGCCGG
Source organism: Alphaproteobacteria bacterium (assembly GCA_005884745.1). Classification (GTDB taxonomy): domain Bacteria; phylum Pseudomonadota; class Alphaproteobacteria; order Rhizobiales; family Xanthobacteraceae; genus AP-16. The sequence goes on along the minus strand of VAZU01000296.1, from coordinate 3,242 downwards.
GCATTCATAAATCGCGGGCTCATGCTTCGATCGCGACCGGGCCGGGCAGGTTTTCGCCGTCGAGCAGCGCGCCCTGGGCGGCGAGTGCCTTGCGCACTTCATCGGCCGAGACGCTGCCTTGCGCGGCGAAATGCGCCGCCGCGACCCCGGCGGCCTGGCCGGTGGCGAAAGCGGTGCCCATGACGCGCAGCGAGGCTCCGGCGATCCGATCGCCGTCGGCGGTCCTGCCGGCGGCGAACAGGTTGGAGACGTCGCGGCTGACCAGCGCCCGCAACGGGATGTCGTAGGTCTCGCTTCCGGGCTTCTCGAAACTGCTGCCGAGCGTCGCCGGATCGTGAAATTCGCTCGCCCAGGCGCCGAGCGCGATGCCATCGGGAAACCGCGCCCCGCTGCGCAGATCCTCGGCGGTGACCTGATAGAGCGCATCGACGTGCCGCGACTCGCGGGTGCCGAATTCGGGGCCGGTCGAGACCAGATACGCGTTCCCGTGGCCAGGGATGCCGCGGATCACATCGAGATAGGTCCAGGCCTGGCGGCGTCCGCGCATCTCCGCGGCGCCGATGCTGGCCGCGTCCCTGGCGTCGTATTCCTCGGCGACCAGATAGGCGACGACGTCGCCCGAGATCGGCAGCCGCACCACGAGCCCGGTTTCTTTGGAGAGGTGCGGAACGCCCCGCGCCTTCGCCTCCCGGATCGCCTCGCTCCAGCGCGCGGCCGAGACCGGCACCTCGCGCGGGATGCCGCCGAACCGGGTGCCGAGCGTGCCCATGTTGATGAAGCCTCGATTGCCGTAACGCGTAGAGGCGCCGGCGAAATACGCAAGGTCGCAGTCGCCGCTGGCGTCGACGAAGGCGCGCGCCTCGATCCGGCGCGGCCCGCTGCGATCCTGGACCCTGACGGCGCGCACGGCATTGCCGTCGCGCTCCGCGGCAATGAGGAGGGCATGCAACAGCACATCGACGCCCGCTTCTAGCGCGATGTCGTCGAGCACGCGCTTGACGGCCTCGGGATCGAACACGACGAACACGCCACGAAACCGCTTGGGCCCGACGAGCGCGCCCAAGGCACGCAACGCCGCGAGTACTTCTTGAGCGATGCCGCCGACCGCGGGCCGGGGTTTTGGGCCGAGCGTGTAGAGGCCGCAATAGGTGAGCACGTTGCGTAGCGTCGAGGCGCCGCCGAGAAAGCCCGCGGCCTCGACCAGCAACGTGCGCGCACCGATCCGCGCCGCGGCGACGGCCGCGGCCACGCCCGCGCTGCCTCCGCCCACCACGACGACGTCGTAGCTTTCCGCGCGGGTCGGATGCATGCCGGTTCCTTTGCCGATTACCGCTGGAGTCTGTGTTGCGGATGCGGTGAAATGCAAGCCAACGGATTGGAAGAACCCTCGGGAGGAACGATGAGGCGTCCGACGCGCCGACAAGTGCTCGCCGGTCTCGGCGCCGCCGCCGCGGCCGCGAAATCGGCGCGCGCGCAGGAAAGGCTGCGCGTCGGCGTATTGCGGCTCGCCTCCTCCGGTCCGGTGTTCATCGCCCAGGATCGCGGTTATTTCCGCGACCAGGGACTCGACGTCGAGCTCAAGTTCTTCGATGCCGCGCAGCCGATCGCGGTCGCCACCGCCTCGGGCGACGTCGAGTTCGGCGTCACCGCATTCACCGGCGGGTTGTTCAATCTCGCCGGCAAGGGTGCATTGCGCATCGTCGCCGGGCAGAGCCGCGAAGCCCCGAGTTATCCGCTGGTGGCTTATCTCGCCGGCAAGTCGGCATTCCAGGCGGGATTGCAATCGCCGAAGGATCTGGTCGGCCACAGCATCGGGATCACGCAAGTGGGCTCGAGCTTCCACTATTGCGTCGGCCTGCTGGCGCGCAAATACGGGCTCGATCTCGCGAAGATGCGGCTCATCCCGCTGCAGTCGCTCACCAATGTCGCATCCGCCCTGAAGGGCGGACGCATCGAGGCGGCGCTGCTGCCGGCGACGAGCGCCCAGCCGTTGCTCGATGCGGGCGATGCCGAGCTGCTTGGCTGGGTCGGCGACGAGACGCCGTGGCAGCTCGGCGCGGTGTTCGTGGGCACCGCGACGAGCGCCAAGCATGACCTGGTGGCGCGCTTCCTCGCCGGCTATCGCGGCGGCACGCGCGATTTTCACGATCGCCTGCTCGCGGTGCGGCGCGACGGCAAGGTGCTGCTCGACGATCGCACGCGGCCGTTCTTGGACATCATCGCCAAATACACCAATTTGCCGCCCGAGAAAGTCGCAACGGGGCTGCCCTATGTCGATCCCGACGCGATCGTCGAGCTCGCGAGCGTCACCGACCAGCTCGCCTGGATGCAGCAGGAAAAATTCGTCGATTCGGGCTTCGGCGTCGGCGACATCGTCGACGCGAGCTACGGCTACGCGAAGTGATGCGGCTGCTTCGACGCGGTCATGGCCCGCGCATGCGGGCCATCCAGCATCCGCCGTTTAGAATGTGAGTCATGCCGGAGTATCATTGCCGTTCGGAGGATACTGGGTCGCCCGGACAAGCCGGGCGATGACACGCTCCGTTTGAGGCGTCACCGATGGAATTGATCGTCGAGCACGTCAGCCACGCCTTCGGGTCCTTGCGGGTGCTCGACGACGTGTCGTTTGCGGTCGCGTCCGGCGAAGTGCTCGCCATCGTCGGCCCGTCCGGCTGCGGCAAGAGCACGCTGCTGTCGATCGTGGGCGGGCTCATCGAGCCGGCGAGCGGCAAGGTCGCGCTCTTCGGCGATCTCCCGCCGCAGAGCCTCAATCCGATCACGTTCGTTTTCCAGGATTTCGCCCTGCTGCCCTGGCGCAGCGCTGCCGACAACGTCGCGTTGCCGCTCGAGCATCGCAAGTTCGCCGCTTCCGAGCGGCGCGCGCTCATCGCCGACGCCCTGCAGCGCACCGGGCTCTCGGAATTCTCCGAGGCGTTCCCGAAGCAGCTCTCCGGCGGCATGCGCCAGCGCGTCGGCATTGCCCGCGCGCTCGCGGTGCGTCCGGCCCTGCTGCTGATGGACGAGCCGCTTTCGGCGCTCGATTCGCAGACCCGCGAGCTCCTGATCGAGGACCTGATGCGGCTGCTCGACGGCACCGAGCTCGCGGTCGTTTACGTCACGCACAATCTCGACGAGGCCTTGCGGCTCGCGGACCGCATCATCGTGCTCTCGCCGCGGCCGGGCCGTATCCAGGACACGGTCGGGGTTCCCATCCCGCGCCGCGCGCGCAACGAGCCCTCCTT
>VAZU01000295.1 GCA_005884745.1 Alphaproteobacteria bacterium | reverse complement strand
TCAAAAATTCATCGGCATCGGCCGCGAGGCGGAAGAAGATCATCCGCCGCGCGTCCTCGAGCGGAACGCCGGCGCCTTCGAGCGCGCGCAAATAGCTGAGCGCGCCCGCCAGCGCGAACGCGAGCTCCTGCGCCTCCGACCCTCCGGCCGCATGCACCAGACGGCCGTCGGCGGCCGCGAACGGTCCCCGGAAGCCTTGCCGGGCGAGATCTTTGATCAAATCGGCGAATGCCGCCGCAAGCTCGTTCCATGGTTCGGCGCTGGCGCCGCTCGTCGCCATCAGGCCGTGCGCATCGAACCCGAAGCGCAGGTCGACGGCAGCCGGCGCGACGCCATGCTTGCGCACCAAGGCCGCAACCGCTCGCGCGGCATCCCCGGCCTGCGGTCCGAGATCGAGCTCGACCGCAATACCGGCGTCCAAATGCACGTCCTCGAACCCGCGCGCTATCGCAGCTTCCGACGCCGGGACGCCAAACCCGTTCGCGCCGATCGAACCGGCAAAAACCACGCACAGCCCAGTCGCGCCATTCTCGAGATCCTGGCGCGCCTGCTCGTTGGCCGCGGCTGGATCGGGGTGATCGACGCGCTGCAAGATCTGCCAGGGCGCTCCAGGCGCGCGCCCCGGCACCGGTTGCGCGTCCGCCTTGCGGGCATGGAGCGGCTCGATCGTGAGCCCGTCGTAGGTCGTGGCGACGAGCTTCTCGATAGGCGCGCCTTTGAGCGCGGCCGAGACGAGCTTGAGCCAATCTTCGCGCCGGGCCGGGGGAAACTCGCCGGCGAGCGAAAACTCGGCTTTGCTCATCGGCGCTCTCCGACCTGCTTGGGCCTCACGGCCGGCAAAATGCCATGCCGAGATCGGGGAGCCAATCGATCATTGGCCGGCCGGCCGCGGCAGCCGCTCGATTCCGCTGGCATCGACCCGGGCGAGCGCGTCGCGCACCGAAACTCCGCCGATCACCCGATCGGCTGCGATTTCGGCGAGCGGCACCAGCACGAAGGCGCGTTGCGCCCAATGCGGATGCGGCAAGGTCAGGCCCGGCTCATCGATCACGACGTCGTCGTAGCTCAGGAGATCGATGTCGATCGGCCGCGGTCCCCAGCGCCGCTCGCGAGCGCGGTCGCGCCCCAGCGCGCGCTCGACCGCCAGCGCCCGCTCGAGCAATGCCCGCGGGCCGAGGCCGGTTTCGAGCATCACGCAGCGGTTGATGTAGGCGGGCTGGCCCTCCACGCCCCATGGTGGCGTGCGGAAATCGGAGGATTGCGCCCGGACCTTCGCCCGGCCGTCCTCGCACAAGAGCTCGACCGCACGGTCGAGGTTCCCGCGCACGTCGCCGAGATTGCCGCCGAGTCCCAGGAGCGCCTCAGCCATCGTCGATACCCCGAACCAGAATTGCAGCCGCCGCTCAATCGGGAAATCTCTGCGAGCTGTGCGGGAAACAAGCTTGGAAAGCGCCGCGATCCGCCGTTATAACGCGAACCGCGCCCCTCCGCGCGGAAGCCGACCTCGGCAATCCAGCCAGTACGAACCCGGAGAAACCGATGAGTGTGCTCGACAAGGTCCTCGATCGGATCGACCAGGACCTCGACCGCAGCCTGGATCGGCTGTTCAGCCTGCTGCGCATCCGCTCGATCTCGACCGACCCGGCCTATCGGGACGAGTGCCGCCAGGCGGCCGAGCATCTCGCGAAGGATCTCGGTACTCTCGGCTTCGACGTCAGTATCCGGCCGACCGCCGGTCATCCGGTCGTGGTCGGCAAGGGTGGAAACGGACCGGGCCCGCGAGCGCTGTTCTATGGCCATTACGACGTGCAACCGGTCGATCCGCTCGATTTGTGGGAGACCTCGCCGTTCGAGCCGCGCATCAAGAATCTCGGAGCGGGCCGCAAGGCCATCGTCGCCCGCGGCGCGTGCGACGACAAAGGGCAGCTGATGACCTTCGTCGAGGCCTGCCGCGCCTTCAAAGCGGTGACCGGCAGTCTGCCGCTGCCGATCACGTTCATGGTCGAGGGCGAGGAGGAATGCGGGTCGAATCATTTGTTCGGATTCGTTCGCGAGCATGCCGCCGAGCTTCGCCTCGACCTCGCGCTGGTCTGCGATACCGGAATGTGGAATCCGCAGACGCCGGCGGTGACGACCTCGCTGCGCGGCCTCGTCTACGAGGAGGTGAGACTTCGCTGCGCCGACCGCGATCTGCACTCGGGCCTGTTCGGCGGCGCCGCGCAGAACCCCATCCGCGTGCTCGCGAAAGTCCTGGCCGCGATCCATGACCAGAACGGCCGCATCACCATTCCGGGTTTCTATGACGGCGTACGCGAATTGCCGGCGGATATTTGCGCCGATCTCGCGGCGCTCGATCTCACGGCCGAGGAATTTCTGGGCCAGGTCGGACTGAAGATTCCGGCCGGCGAGAAGGATCGCATGCTGATCGAGCAGATCTCGACCCGGCCGACTTGCGACGTGAACGGGATTGTCGGCGGCTACACGGGGGACGGGGCCAAGACCGTGATTCCGGCTTCGGCGTCGGCCAAGGTTTCGTTTCGCCTCGTGGGCGATCAGGATCCGGAGAAGATCTCGCAGGCCTTCCGTGCGTTCGTGCGCGAGCGCCTGCCGGCGGATTGCGCCGTCGAATTCTCGAACTTTACCAGCGCGGCGGCGATCCAGCTCGCCTACGACAATCCGGCGCTCGCCAGGGCGCGGGCCGCGCTCGCGGCCGAATGGGGCAAGAAGGCGGTGACCATCGGCTCGGGCGGCTCGATTCCGATCGTCGGCGAGTTCCGCGACGTGCTCGGCATGGATTCGCTGCTCGTCGGCTTCGCGCTCGATGACGACCGGGTGCACTCGCCCAACGAGAAGTACGATCTCACGTCGTTCCACAAGGGCACGCGGAGCTGGGCGCGCATCCTTGCGGAGCTGGCGGGAGGGTAGGGCTGGCGCGCGCGGTCATGGACCTCGGTCGATCGTCAGCAACGCGGTGAGATCTTTCAGCACCACTGCGGGCGGCCGGTCAGCATATTCGTCCGGCAGGTTGGCGCGATTGATCCAGGCCGCCCGGAAGCCGAACGAAGCCGCGCCCATCGCGTCCCACCGGTTCGAGGACACGAACACGACGTCCGCGGGTTCGACCCGCATCGCCGCGGGA
>VAZU01000060.1:21966-25177 GCA_005884745.1 Alphaproteobacteria bacterium | reverse complement strand
GCCATGTCGCCCCGGCGTCCGTCGGTCGCGTGCATCGCCCCGTCGAAATGCGTGCCGACGTGCAGCGCGGTCTCGATGCGCTGCGCGACGATCATCTGAGTCTGCAGATTCTGCGCGTAATAGAGCTTGTTACCGGCGTACCCCACCCAGCCGGGGGTGTGGACGTTCATTGCGTGAGAGAGGTCGACGATCTTCATGGATGCCTCGAGGCGGAGATGGCGCAGGGGAGCCGGTTGATGCTTCGCAAAGGGAACGCCCGCGCGTCAAGCAAGCAATCCGGCCGCGCGCAGCATATGGCGATCCGCCGGCGCGGGGCCGCCGACGCTCACCACCGCCTGCCCGCGGTCGGCATGAACCGCGTGCTTGATGCCGGTCGGCACGTGGATGACGTCGCCGGCCTCGAAGCTCAGTCGCATGTCATGATCGAAATCGACCACCGTGCCGCACCCCTGCAGGATGTAGATCGTGTCCTCGGATTCCGGATGGATATGGGGCACGTTGGCTTCGCCCGGCTCGAGCCGCACGAAATTCATGTTTGCGGTCTCGGCCCCGACCCCGAGCCAGACGATCAGCCGCGCGTCGCGAGAGATCAGCGGCACCTGCACGCCCGGATCGTCGCGATGAAAGATCCGGACCGCCCCGGCCTCGTCCGGTTTCGCCGGCGCGCTGCGTGTGAGGGTGCCGTCATAGAGCGCAGGATCGGCCGGGCAGGGGCCGCCGATCAGCTCGAGCCCGGCGTCCTCTGCCTGGAAATGGTACCGGCCCTGTGGTGCGACGTGCACCATCGACCCTTCGATGAGCGGATATGCCGTGCCCGCCGCGTCCTCGACCCTGCCGCGGCCGGCCAGCACATAGTACACCGCCTCGCCGGGATGCCGCAGCGGCAAGCTGGAGCCGCCGGGCGCGAGGCTCACGCGGTGCAGCGATCGGCATTGGGCCCCCATGCCGGGCCAGATCACGGCCCAGGCGCGCCCCTGGGCGGCGATCATTCGCAGCGGCGCGCGCGTGTCGTCGGTGTCGCGTGCGCGGCTCTTGCAATCCCTCGGTCAATCTCGGCCCCTTCCCGACTTCGCCCCGGCGCCCCCGCTCTTTTGGCATTCCGCTCGGCGACTGACCAGATCGCCGTCGCGATTTCACCGTTCCCGGGAAACGGGGAGAGGGGGTCGACTGCGGCGCGCTCGTAGCCAAGGCGGTTGCCCTGCCCCCTCGGGGTCGGTGGCGGTCTCTTGGGAACGGTTTAGGAGCCGCGTACGGCGCGATAAGACGCGCGAAGCGCGTCTTCGGGCGAGCCATTGACTGAAAGAGGGGGGAGCACGAACTCGCCCGCCGACGGCGCGGCCAAGCTTCCGAGGCACGGCGCTCGGTCGGCGGCTAGATCGTTACCGCAAGAGCCAGTACGCCGATTACGGCCACGGCGACCAACCAGGTCAGCCATTCGACGCCATCGAAGCCCAACAACCGGCCGTCGCGCCAAATATGCGCGGACATGACACTACTCCCTGGCCTCCAAACCGCTTCACCAGGGAAACTCTGGGAAGCACAACCCTTGTTCTGGCGCCCGGAACTCCGAGGCCATCCGCCGCCGCATGCAGGAGTACACCAAGGCCGCCCAGCACTCTGTGATCTATGTCACAGGGGGAGGGATACAAGGGCCCATTGCCCGTCGCGCGGTCGTATGTTCGGGACACAAACCCGTGACCTCGGGGGGATCGCTCAGCTCCGAGCGGCTCGCCCGCTCTCGAGCGCCAGCACGCGGTCGATCATGGGACCGGCGAGCCCGAGGTAGTTCTTGGGATCCGTGAGCTTCGCCAGCTCGGATTTCGACAGGTGGCGGGAAATCTCGGGATCCTTTGCCAGCTCGTCGAGCAAAGGCTTCCCGCTCGCCGCCACCCGGCGGCAGATGTCGTAAACGAGATCGTGGGCACGCTGCCGGCCCAGATGCGGGCCGAGCCCCATCATGACCGCCTCGGACACGATGAGCCCGTTGGTCATCTCGAGGTTGGCGCGCATGCGCTCGGCGTCGATCTCGATGCCGTCGAGCAGCCTGCGGGAATGGGCGAGTGCGCCGGAGGCGAGCAAAAAAATCTCCGGCACGGCGATCCACTCGATCTCCCAGGGCCCGGTCGAGCGCTCGTGGTCGGCCACGGCGGCCTCCAGCAGCGCCGCCGCGTGCTGGCGGACGAGCGCCGTGGTGGCGTGGATGTAGAGGCACGAAACCGGATTGCGTTTCTGCGGCATCGTGCTGCTCGAGCCGCGCCCCTCGTGAAACGGTTCGAACACTTCGGCCACTTCGGTCTGCATCAGAAGCTTCACGTCGGTCGCGAGCTTGCCGAGCGTGCCGGTGACGAGCGCCAAAAAGCAGCCGACCTCGCCGATGCGGTCGCGGATCGTGTGCCAGGCGATTTCGGGCTGTTTTAGCCCCAGCTCCTCCATCAGCGCGGCCTGAACCTTGAGCCCGTCCGCGCCCAGCGAGGCGAGCGTGCCGGCAGCGCCGGCGAACTCGCCGGTGAGCACCCGCGGGCGCAGCTCGGACAGCCGCTGCCGATGCCGCTGCATCGCCGCAAGCAGCGCGGCTGCCTTGAAGCCGAAGGTGATCGGCACCGCCTGCTGCAGATTGCTGCGGCCCGCCATCGGCGTGTCGCGGTATTTGGCCGCGAGATCGGCCAGCAAGCGGGAGATCGCCGTCACGTCCGCTTCGACGAGATCGAGCGCATCGCGGATCTGCAGCACCGTGGCGGTATCGGTGATGTCCTGCGTGGTCGCGCCCCAGTGGCACCATTCGCCGAGCCCGTCGGCGCACAACGCCACGATCTGCTGGACCACGCCGAGCACCGGATAGCCGATCCGTTCGGTCTGCGCCTTGAGCTTGGCGAAATCGATGTGCTCGAGCCGGCATTGCCGCTCGATTTCCCGCGCGGCGCGTTCCGGAATGACCCCGAGCCTCGCTTGCACGCGCGCGAGCGCCGCCTCGATCTCGAGGTAATACCGCGTCCGCGTCTCGTCAGAGAACACGCGCCGCATCGCTTGCGTGGTGAAGATGTCCTGAAAAATCGCCGAGTCGAGCGCGGTTGCGGGCATGAGTGGGCTCCGGGAGCAAATGGATGGCGGACTGAATATCACACGCGCCCCGCCCGGCGCGGATTTTGTCGGATGTGCCGATTGCTAGCGCGCGAGCGTGAACGACTGCAGGAACTGGTCGATCGCGGCGCGG
>VAZU01000060.1:5323-21960 GCA_005884745.1 Alphaproteobacteria bacterium | reverse complement strand
CCATGATCGAGCGCCGGCCGGATACGATCACAATGCCTTTGCCGGCGAGCTTGTCGCTTTCGTAGGTGAACTCCAGTTCCGGCCGCTTCTCGCCGGATGCCGCGGTGAATTGGGTGCGGCGGCGCGACGTTACCGGCGCCTTGACGGCTTCGGCGAAATTCACGGCATTCGACTGCAGCTCCGCCTCGACGTCGAGCTCGGAATTGTATTCGACGTGAGAGCTGCCGTAGATCGCGTCGTCCTGGCGGACGATGTAGCTGAAGATTTTCGCCTCCGGCTTGGTCTCGACGGTCTCGCGCGGCTCGGCGGGAAACGAGATGGAGTAACCGCCCTCCGCCGAGGTGAACGGAACCTGCGCGGAGGCACCCGCGGCCGGCAGCAGGGTTGCCGCGAGGATTGCGAGCGATGCGAAGCGCAAAGTTCCCTGCATCGTAGTTCGCCCGGCCAAGCGCAGCCCGATCCGCATCAACGCGCCGTCTTGTCGGATTCGGCCGGCTGGGGCCGCGCTACCTTGATCATGCAATCGGCCATGAAGTGCCAGCTCTTGGGTCCGTGCAGCTTCTGTTCCTTGGCCTGCGAGCGGCAATCGGCCCATTTACCCTTTTCGCGCGCCCACTTGGCCTTTACTTCCTGCCATTTCCATTTGGTCATGGTCGAGCCGCTGGTGATCGTCAGCGATTTTTGATCGGACGCGGCGGCCGGCGCGCTTGTAGGCCCGGCCGGTACCGGCGGCTGCGCGGGGGGTGAAGCCTGGGCCGGCGCGGATTCGGCGGGTGCCTGGGCTTGGCCGAACGCCAGGCCGCAGCCCCATAAAATGCCCGCAAGCGCCGCGGCGCTTGCGCGCAATCGAATGCCGGACATGGGTGCGCTCTCCTCGATCGTGCCGTTGCTCATTGCTCCGTGAGCCGCCGGCGGCGCGGGCGGGCCAGCGCCATCACGGATCCAGATTCCAGGTGACGCTCGGATAGTCCACCTGCGCGGAATGGAATCCCCGCAGGTATTTGCCGGTGCAGATCGTGGTCTTGGTATGCATTCGTTCGACTTGGCCGATCCGCTCGATGCACACCTTCGCGTCGTTGCCGGACCATTCGAAGGCGTCGGTACCGTACTCCGCCGCATAATAATAGAACCAGCCTTGCGGGAAATTGCCGATCGCCTGGCAGTCGCCGGCCGGTACCGTCCACCATCCTTGCACCACGAAATTCTTGTCGGACGGCGACACGTGATGCTCGACCGCGACGCTGGCGGTTCTTCCCGAGCGGTTGCACACCTTGAATTCGAAATAACCGGGATCCGCCGCGGCGGACGGCGAGGCGGGCTGGCCGGAAGGCGCGGCGATCGGCGTGGTCTGCGGCGGAGGCGGCGCCGCGGCGGCCTGCGGGCAAGCTATCGCCGCGCCTGCCTTCGGCAGGCAATGGCCGGCCTTGTCGCTGTCGCCGAAGAAATCCTGGCAATTGTCCTCGCAGATCTTGCACGCCCGATAGAGGCTGTATTCCACCGCGCCGAGCTTGGTGCAGGTCCAGGTCGGGCCGAATTTTTGGTTCAAATTATCGGCCGAGGCCCCGATCGGCGCGAAGCATTCCGCGCCCATCGCCAGCAACAGCAGGACGCCTGCGCGTTTCGATCGTTGCATCCCTTTTCCCCTCGAACCCGGCGATCGACCGTGGCTAGCGCTTGCCGGTCTTGAGCTGACTGAACGGCACGTCCTTGTCGATCCGGATGTCGGCCGGCAACCCCAATACCCGTTCGGCGATGATGTTGCGCAAGATCTCGTCGCTGCCGCCCGCAATGCGCAGGCCCGGCGCGTAGAGCAGGGCCTCCTGGAACCAGGCCTGCATCGGCGCGACCTCGGGATCCATGACGGCGCCCGCCATGCCGAGGAGGTCGATGCCGTAGGAGGCGATGTCCTGGAGCTTGTTGGCGCTCACCAGCTTGGTGATCGAGGCCTCCGGGCCCGGCGTCTCCCCGCGCGAGAGCGCCGTCATGGTGCGGAACTTGGTGTACTTGAGCCCTTGCGTCTTCACGTACCAATCGGCGAGCTTTTCGCGCACGGCCGGATTGCGGATGGCCGGGCCCGCGTCGAGCTCGAGCGTGCGCGCCAGCGCGAAGATATCGTCGAAATCCGGGCCGGGAGCATCGCCGACCGCGAGCCGCTCGGTCATCAAGGTGGTGATCGAGACTTTCCAGCCGTCGCCCACCTTGCCGAGCCGCTGGCTGTCCGGCACGCGCACGTCGGTGAAGAACACCTCGTTGAAATTCGAGCCGCCGGAGATCTGCTTGATGCGGCGCACCTCGATTCCGGGCGATTTCATGTCGACGAAGAAGAAGGTGAGGCCGGCGTGCTTGGGCACGTCCGGGTCGGTGCGGGTGACGAGGATGCCGTAGTTGGAGAAGTGCGCGCCCGAGGTCCAGATTTTCTGGCCGTTCACGACCCAATCGTCGCCGTCGCGAACCGCGCGCGTGCGCAGGCCCGCGAGATCGGAGCCGGCGGATGGCTCGGAGAACAGCTGGCACCAGATCTCCTCGCCGCGCATCGCCGGCCGTACGTGGCCCTCGAGATGCTCGGGCGTGCCGTAGACCATCAGGACCGGGATGCACATGCCGAGCCCGATCTCGAACACGCCGCGGGGCACGACGTAGTTCTGTTCCTCCTGGCCGTAGATCACCTGCTGGACCGGCGTGCCGCCGCGGCCGCCCCATTGCCGGGGCCAGGTGATGCCGGCAAAGCCGGCGTCCGCCTTCTTGGCCTGCCATTGCTTCGCGGCCCGCACCGTCTCCGGGATGTTGTGCTCGGGGATGTAGCGGCCGCGATGAAAGCTCTTCGCCTCACTCTTGCGTTCGGCGTTCCTGTCCAAGAATGCACGCACTTCGGCGCGGAACGCGGCTTCCTCGGGGGTATCTTCGAAATCCATGCCGGATTCCTTCAGGGCGCGTTGCGCCGTTCGAGCTCGGAAATGAGCCGGTCTTTCCAATAGGGCGCGGTGCCGATCGCGGTCGCGAGCAGCTTCGCGCGGCGATAATAGAGGTGGCAATCCGCCTCCCAGGTGAAGCCCATGCCGCCGTGGGTCTGGATGTTCTCCTTGGCGGCGAGATGGAACGCGTCGGTCGCGGACACGCGCGCGGCGGCAGCCGCGATCGGCAGCTCGGCGGCGCTCGTCGAAAGCGCCCAGGCGCCGTAATAGGCGTTGGAGCGAGCAAGCTCGGTCGCGACGTAGACGTCGGCGAGCTTGTGCTTGATCGCCTGGAACGAGCCGATCGGCCGCCCGAAGGCGTAGCGCTCGGTCGCATAGGTTCTCGCCATTTCGAGGCAGGCCTGCGCGCCGCCGACCTGCTCGAACGCGATGAGGACGGCGGCGCGGTCGAGCAGGGCTTGGATCAGATCGAGACCCTGTCCGGCCGGGCCGAGCGGTTCCGCGGGGACGTCCTGGAAAACGAGCTTCGCCTGGTTGCGGGTGGGATCGAGGCTTTTCAGCGAAGTTTTCGTCACGCCGGGATCGCGGAGATCGACGAGATACAGCGAGGCTTTGCCCGTGCCGTCGGCGGCGACCACGGCGAAATCGGCGATCTCGCCGTCGGCAACCGGCAGCTTGGTTCCGCTGAGCTTGCCATTGGCTACGTGCGCCTGGACGCGTACGGCATCGGGATTGCCGGCGCCCTCCGCGAACGCCAGCGTGCCGATGCGCTCGCCCGTGACGAGCTTCGGTAGGTGCGTCCGCTTCTGCGCCTCGGTGCCGGCAATGAGAATCGCCTCGCTCGCGAGATAGATCGAGGAGGAGAACGGGATCGGCGCGAGCGCGTGGCCCATCTCCTCGGCGAGCACGCAGAGCCCGTCGTAGCCAAGCGCGGCCCCGCCGTAAGTCTCCGGGACCGCGGCGCCGAGCCAGCCCATGCCGGCGACACCCCGCCACAGCTCCGCGTCATAGGGCGCGGCGCCCTCCAGAATTTTTCGCACGGACTTGGGCGAGGATTTCTCGCTCAGGAACTTGCGCGCCTGTTCGCGCAACAGCTTGAGATCGTCGGAGAAATCGAAATTCACAACCTCTCTCCGTCACCCTGAGGAGGCCGGCCGTCCTTCGAGGCTCGGCCCTCCGGGCCTCGCACCTCAGGATAACGGCCGGCCCTCGAAGGGCGACGGCCAGTATTCCCGGTTGGCACGAGAAAGGCAAAAGCGGGAAGCGACGCTAGGTCGGCCAAACTGGAGGATGGGTGCCGAGCGGCACCGAGGGCCGCGACCAATGCGGCGGGGTTTCGGACAGCTTCGCCGCGTGCCGGACAAAGGTGAGGCGGCCGAAGCCGGAACTGGCCTCGTCCAAGAGATCGCGGACGTCGTCGAGCTTCGGGTCGGGACAGCTGAGCCCGTTCTCGATCCGGCCGAGATTGCGGACCCAATGGCCGGTCTGGGCGAGCGAAACGCGCACGTGCCAGCTGCCGCCTTCCCGGACGCGCCGGGCAAGCGCCGTCATAGCCCCGAACGCCATGAAATACCCGGTGGCATGGTCGAGCACCTGCATGGGCAACGGGTGAGGCTTGTCGCTGCCGGCCGCCTGCGCCTCGGCATGATTGAAGCCGCTCGCGGTCTGCACCAGGGAATCGAAGCCGCGCCGGCCGCGCCACGGGCCTTCGTGGCCGTAAGCCGAGAGCGAGACATAGACGATGCCGGGCCGGATCTTCGCGGCGTCTTCCGGACCGAAGCCGAGCTCGGCGAGGCCGCCCGGCCGGTAGCCCTGGACGAACACGTCGGCGCTGCGCAGCAGGGAGGCGAGCGTGTCGCGCCCGGCCGAATCGCGCAGATCGACGTGCGTCGACAATTTTCCCCGGCCGCTCGACCGACGGCAGGTGCGGGGAGGTGACGAGCAGCACGTCGTCGCCATGGGCGGCGAGCGTGCGCCCGGCGACCGGGCCGGCGATGATGCGGGTCAGATCGAGCACCCGCACGCCGGAAAGCGGTCGCGCCCCGGCCGGCAGCGTTTGGGCGTCCGCATCGCCGATCCGCTCGACCGAGAGCACCGGCAGGCCCGCGACCGCGCGGCCCTGGGGATGCGCGTCCCATTCGGCAAACGAGCGCATCGCGGTCACGACCAGCCCGGCCTCGGCCGCCGCCGTTTCCAAATCTTCCGCGCGCCAGTCCTGCAGCGCCTGCTTGACCGCATCGCGGTCGTAGGCGCAGCCCAGCAATTTCAGCACGCCGTCGCGGTGATGCGCGAAATTGGTGTGCAGGCGTACCCAACGCCCGTCGCCGCAGCGGTAGGTGCCGGCGATCTTGTCCCAGAGATCCGGCAGGGGCTTGGCGGCGACGCGCAGATAGCGCTCGCTGCGGCACTCGACCGCTGCGTGGCGCATGTCGAGCGCGACGCGCTGGCTTTTGTCGGTCCGCAGCCGCCACAGCTCGGCCGCGGCGAGCGCGGATGCCGCGATGCTCGCCTGCGCGGCGGTGCCGACCGGAAACGACGACGGCAGCACCGGATCCGTGCCGGTGAGCTCGATGTTTTCGAGCGCGGCCGGATCGCCGCCGAACGCGCGCCAGAGCGCGGCGAGCGCCTGCGCGGGGGCGGTGGGATCGACGCTTGCCGAGCGCGCGAGCGCGGTCATGAAACGCCCCGGCTGATGGCAAGCGCGCCGGCGATCAGGATGACGAAGAAGACCGCGAACGCGGTGGCGTTGACGTCGAGCTCGAGCTTCTTGCCGAACACGTCGACCGCGAACGGCAGGTAGCCGTTGTCGTCATAGGCCTTGCCGCCGTAGATCGGCATGGCGAGAAACGTGATGAAGAACGTGCCGTAGACCACGAGTCCGAACGCGCAGACGAGATAGAGGCGCTCGACGTACATCGGGCCCGGGATCCAGATCAGCGCGAAGGCGAGGAGCCCGAAGCCGACGTAACTCGAGATCTGCCAGACCACGTGGAAGCGCGCGTGCGGGGTCCACAGCGGATTGGTGGCGTGGGTGCGGTTGAAATCGGCCTTGACGGTGGCGAGCCCGTAGCCGGCGGTCATCAGGGTCAGCAGGATGCGGGCGAGCAGATTGTGGTCGTAGCTGGGATCCATCGCGTCCTCGCATTGGACGTCCGAGTCAATTGCTCAGCCTCGTCCGTGCCGGTTCATCGCCTCGCCATGGCTTCCATGATCTCCTTGGGCCGGCGCTTGATGGCGAGCAGATAGGCAGCTGCCGGCGCGTCCGGATGACGCCGACCCTGCTCCCAATTCTTCAACGTGGAAAGCGGAATGCGATAGGCGATTGCGAACCGGTGCTGCGACATGCGCAGCGACCGGCGGATGGCCTTCACGTTCGGCAATTCGACTTTCGTGACGCGCATGCCCGGCACCTTCCGTCCGCCGGCGTGCGCTGCCGCCTGTTGCAGACTGGCGATCAATTCTTTTCC
Source organism: Alphaproteobacteria bacterium (assembly GCA_005884745.1). GTDB lineage: Bacteria > Pseudomonadota > Alphaproteobacteria > Rhizobiales > Xanthobacteraceae > AP-16. Next base: position 15,581 of record VAZU01000060.1, on the reverse strand, counting down.
GAACTTGCTCATGCTTTCTTCCTCATTTGCCTTTGCCCTTGAGCAGCTCGGCGAGCTGGCGGACGCTGCGCTTTTGCTCCGGCGTCAAGTCTTCACGCCGAGCCTTGGTATAGGCCATCAGCAGGTAAAGCGGGTGATCCGGGTCGTGATAGAAATAGATCACCCGTGCGCCGCCACGCTTGCCGCTACCTGGCCGAACCCACCTTAGCTTCCGTACGCCGCCCATCCCGGCAATCACATCTCCCGCTTTTGGATTGGCGGCGATGAACTCCACGAAGGCCTCGCGTTCCGTGTCGTCCCAAATCTCCGCCGCCTGGCGCACGAACACCGGAGTTTCCACAACGGTGATGAGGCTCGTGGCATTTGCCAATGTACGCCAATGGCGCCCACATGTCCAGATTCTCAAATGCGGGGTTGTGGCCGGCTTTGCCGGCCGGTACCAACAGGCCAAAGCTACTTCAGCCCGAAGTAAGCCCGGTGCAGTGCGTCGTCGGCGTGCATCGCGGCGACGGTGCTGGAAAAGCCGATGCGGCCGCCCTCGATGGTGTAGACCCGGTCGGCGAGGTCAAGAAATTTCACGTTCTGCTCGGCGATCAGGAACGAGAGCCCTTTTCCGCGGAAGCCCGCGAGCACGCGCACGACTTCCTTGACGAAGAGCGGCGAGAGCCCGGCCGAGGGCTCGTCCATGACCAGCAGGCGAGGCTAGCTCATCGGTCAAAACCCTAGCATATGCGGCCGTGTTCCCGAGCCTTACCGCACCATGCCGGCGCTGCGCGGCAAGAACAGGCTCAGCTCCGGAATGCAGATGATCAGCATCAGTCCGATCAGCAGCGCGATCAGGTACGGCCAATAGCTCTTCGCGTGGCGCCCGACCGGCACCTGTGCGAACCGCAGCGCCATCAGCAGCCCCACGCCCATCGGCGGCAGGAACAGGCCGATGCCCACCGCGGCGGTCTGCACGATGTCGAAATGGATCGGGTGAATCCCCAATTCCTTGGCGATGGGAAACACCACCGGGATCAGCACCACCGCGGCCGGCAGACCCTCGAGCACCATGCCGAACAGCATGGTCATCAGCGCGGTCCCGAGCAGGAACAGCCAGTGCGTGGCGCCGAGCGGCGCCAGAACTTTTGCGAGCAGCGCCGGCACTTCGGTGACGCCCATCAGATACTGGAAGATGGTCGCCACCGCGAGCAGGAACACCACCGCCGCGGTGAGCAGCGCGCTCTCGTAAGCGATGTAGAACATCTCGCGCAGCGTGACATTGCGATAATAGAGGAGCGCGGCGAGGAACGCATAGGCCGCCACGATCGCCCCGGCTTCGGTCGCGGTGAAAACCCCGAAGAAGAACCCGCCGAAGATCACGACCGGCACCACCATGGGCACCGCGGCTTCGCGTGCCGCCTTGAGCAGGAACCGCCAGCTCGGCCGCGTGTCGCGCGGCCAGCCCAGGATGTGGGCCTGGATGAACACCAGGATGCACAGGCACAGTCCGATCGTCGCCGCCGGAATGAAGCCGGCCAGGAACAGCGCCACCACCGAGGTGTTGGTGACGTCGCCGATGACGATCATGAAGATCGCGGGAGGCACCAGCATGCCCATGGCGGTGCCCGAGGAGATCAGCGAGGCGCCGTCCTCGGGCCGGTAGCCGGCGCGTTTCAACGAGGGGATCAGCGTCGAGCCGAGTGCGGAGACCTCGGCCATCTTCGAGCCGCAGATGTCGGAAAAGAAATACGACACCACGATCACCGACATGCCGAGCCCGCCGCGCAACCAGCCCACCAGCGCGCGCGCGAGATCGACCAGCGCATGCGACATGCCGCAGCGCTCCATCAGCATGCCGGCGAACACGAACGAGGGGATCGCGAGCAGCACCCAGTTCTGCGATCCGGCGACGAGGCTCGAGGGCAGCATCTGCAGAGGAAAGCCGCCGAGCGCCAGTCCGACGATGCCGGCGAGGCCGAGCGCGAACACGATCGGCATCGAGAGCGCGACGAAGGCGACGAACACGATTGCGGTCGCGGTCAGCAGCATTCACAGGGCCTCGACCGCGGCGGCCTTGCGCTCGATCAGGCCGAGCGCAATTCCCGCGGCATAGATCGCGATCAGCGCGCCGCCGACCGCCGCCGACAGATAGAGCCAGCCGAGATTGATCTCGAGCGCGGGCGAGAGCAGCACGGAATTCAGGGCGGCGAGCTTCCAGCCGTAGATCGCCGCGAGTAGCCCGAAGCCGGCGATCAGCCAATAATTGACGCGGTCGATGAGCCGCCGGATGCGCTCCGGCAGCCGGTGAACGAGGACGGCCAGCTCGAAATGGGTCCGCTCCAGGAGGGCGATCGCGCCGCCGACGAGCGTGAGCCAGGCGAGGGTGAATTCGCCGACCTCCTCGACCCAGAAGAAGTTCACGCCGGGCAGATCGAAATATTCGGTGACGGCGACGACCACGTAGCGCAGCAGGACGCCGGCGAGCATGTCGAGGATCGCGAGGATGAGCAGACCGGCGAGCAGCGCCTTGGGAAGGAATGCGAGGATTTGCCGGGCAGGCGCCATATCAATACCCACCCGTCGGTGGGCTCGGCGCATCAGGTGTAGCTGATACCGCGCAGCAACCCGCTCCCTCCCCCCTTGAGGGGGAGGGATGGGGAGGGGGGTGTTTGATGCTCCGGGTCTCCGATACCCCCCTCCCGCCTCGCGCGCTTAGCGCGCGAGGTTACCTCCCCCACGTCCACGTCGGATGTTTCCGACTTGGACCAATCATATGATGGCCAAACCCGGGAACACTCGGGTTTGGCGGGGGAGGCAACCGGAGCAAGCTGGCAGGCATTCCGTCACGCCTGCGTCTTGACGATCTGCTCCCACATTTCGCTGTACTGCTTCTGATAGGCCGGCCACACCTTCTCCTCCGCGACCTTGCGGAAGGCATCGACGTCGGCGGCATTGACCGCCATGCCCTTGGGCTCGAGCAGCTCCTTGGCCTTGGCCAGGCTGTCGACCGATTCGGTGTCGTGGCGAATCCTCGCCTGCGCCTCGCGGGAGACGTCGAGCAGCAGCTTCTGCTCGTCTTTCGAGAGCGAGTTCCAGATGCCGAGATTGATCACATTCACCGTCGGCCCGTAATTGTGGAAGGTCATCGAGCAGTATTTCGAGACCTCGTAGGCCTTGAGCGCCAAAATGTTGACGATCGGCAGATCGGCGCCGTCGATCACTCCCTGCTGCGCGGCCGGGATGACCTCGCCCCAGGCCATGGGCACGGCGTTGGCGCCGAGTCCATTGATGGTGTCGGCGAACACCTTGGCCTGCTGCACGCGCATCTTCATGCCGCGAAGATCCTTCGGCTCGACGATGGGCCGCCGGCTGTTCCAGAAATGGCGGAAGCCGTAGTCGAAGAAGCACAGCACTTTGAGCCCGTATTTCTGTTGGAATTGCGCATCGAGCTGATCGCCGATGGCGCCGTTGAACATGCGGTAGGCCTGGTCGTAGCTGCGCACCAGGTAGGGCACGAGAAACACGCCCATCTCCGGAAACACCGTTGCGGCCGCGCCGGCGGGGCCCCCGATGGCGACATTGCCGGCTTTGACCGCGTTCATGATCTCGAGCTCTTTGCTCAAGAGCGTGGCCCCGTAGAACTGCATGTCGAGGGCGCCCTTGGAGCGCTTGTTGACCTCCTCGGCCATCCAGGTGAACGCGACCGCGGCGGATTCCGGCGCCGGGTTGATGTGGGCGAACACCAGCTTCTTGGCGGTCGTCTGCGCGAAGACGGGCGCACGGCCGCTCGCCAGAATGCCGGCAAGCCCCGCGGCTCCGGCCAAAACCCCGCGCCGGGTGTGGCCGGCAGTCCGCGGATGTTTGGTCGATTTCATGATTCCCTCCCGTGGCTTGGCTTCGATCGATCAAGCTCCAGCTCAGTATGACTTGGGCAATCCGAGCACTTTTTCGGCGATGAAGCAAAGGATGAGCTGCGGGCTCACCGGGGCGATCCGCGGGATCAGGATTTCCCGCATGTAGCGCTCGACATGATATTCCTTGGCGTAGCCGTAGCCGCCGAGCGTCATCACCGCGATCTCGCAGGTCTTGAACCCGGCTTCCGCCGCCAGGTATTTCGCGGCATTGGCCGCAGGGCCGCACGGCAGGCCCTTGTCGTACTGCCAGGCCGCCGAGAGCACCATCAGCTGCGCGGCCTCGAGTTCCATCCAGCATTCGGCGAGCGGGTGCTGGATCGCCTGGTTCTGGCCGATCGGCCGGCCGAATACGATCCGTTCCTTGGCATAGGCCGTGGCGCGCCGGAGCGCCGCACGTCCGAGCCCGACCGCTTCCGCCGCGATCAGGATGCGTTCGGGATTGAGCCCATGGAGGATGCAGCGGAAGCCTCGGCCTTCCTCGCCCAGCCGATCTTCGACCGGCACCTCGAGGCCGTCGATGAACAGCTGGTTGGAATCGACCGCCTTGCGGCCCATTTTTTCGATCTCGCGCACCTCGATGCGGCGCCGGTCGAAATCGGTGTAGAACAGGCTCAAGCCCTCGGTCGGCTCATCGACCTCCTCCAGCGGGGTCGTGCGTGCCAACAGCAGCATCTTGTCGGCAACCTGGGCGGTCGAGATCCACACCTTGGCGCCGTCGACGATGTAGCGGTCGCCCCGCCGCACCGCGCGGGTTTTCAGCTTCGTCGTGTCGAGGCCCGCATCGGGCTCGGTGACCGCGAAGCAGGCCTTCTCCTCGCCGGCGATGAGCGGAGGCAGCATGCGGCGCTTCTGTGCCTCGGTGCCGAACACCACCACCGGATTGAGGCCGAAGATGTTCATGTGAACCGCGGAAGCGCCCGCCATGCCGGCGCCGGATTAGGCGATGGTCTGCATCATGAGCGCCGCCTCGGTGATGCCGAGTCCGGAGCCGCCGTATTCCTCCGGCATGGCGATGCCGAGCCAGCCGCCTTCCGCGAGCGCCTGATGAAAATCGTGGGGAAAACCGCCCTCACGGTCGCGCTTTAGCCAATAGTCCTCGTCGAAGCGCGCGCAGATCTTCGCAATTGCGTCGCGCACCGCTTCCTGGTCGGGGGACAGCGCGAAATCGATGGGCGTTACTCCGGTCGGCGGCGAGGTCTCGCTATCTTCCCACAGACAGGAACAGGCGGAAACCGGGCTGCGATTCGAAGCCGTCATCCCGGCCGCGCGACCCCGGACTTGATCCGGGGGAGAGCGAGCCGGGATCCATGAACACGGGTGGTAGAACTCAAGCGGCGGTGGTCATGGATTCCGGCCCTCGCGCTCCGCGCTCGGCCGGAATGACGAGGTCCAATCAACGAGGATCGCTCACGCCGGCTTAAGGCGCGGTCGAGCATCACCTCGACCAGCATGGGCCGCCGTCGCCGAGCGCCTTGCCGATCAGGTCCGTGGTCTGCGCCACAGTGTGCGCCCGCACTTTGGTTCTTCCGAGTTTATTCGGCGAGGCGAGCAGTGACGATCGGGCAGGATCAACAGGCGTTACAGGCAGCCTGGGGCGAGCCGCGCTTGGCGAAATCCACGAGCTTGCCGCCTGGTCACCTTCGCTCGCCCTCCAAGGCCCGCATGATCGCCGCGACCGCCTGATCCTCCGGATCGGCCGAAACGGAAAGGCCGGCCAAGGTCCCGAGCCGGTCGGCCTGCGAACGGTTCTGGAGCATCTTCCACTTGCCTTCGAGCCGGCGGACCGGGAGCCGAAGACCCACGATCGATCGGGTCAAGCCGTGGATGAAGTCCGCGGGCGCATCCGATATGGCCCAAGGTTGCTCGCGGCGGCTCTCGTTCGCAGCCACGAGATCCCCCAGGTGTGCGAGCAACCAATCCTGCTCCTCGACGATCTCCAAAGGCCCGTGCGCATGCACGACCACGTAGTTCCAGGTCGGAACCACCTTGCCGTGCTGGCGCTTGGTCTCGTACCAGGACGGGGACACGTAGGCCTGCGGGCCCTGGAATACGGCAAGCGAGGCGGGCTTGCTTGCAAGGACGGTCCAGTGCCGGTTGGGACGCGCTACGTGCCCTTCCAGCGTGAGCGCGCCGTCGGCATGCTTGAGGACCATCGGAATGTGCGAGGCGTGATAGGCGCCGTCCACGGCGGTGACCAGCAGCGCGAACTGGATGTCGCGGATCGCGCGCGCGAGCACTTCCGGCCGCTCCTCGTGATAATGCTGGGGAATATACAAGCGCTGCGCTCCCGAAACTCGCGCCGGAGTAAACCATTTCGGCTGAGCGGTCTACGGCCGCAACTCCGCCCGCGCGGCGAGTCGACGAGCTCTATCCGGCAGACTTGCGCAGCAGATATTTGTGCTCGCCCGCGAGCACCAGCTCGGAGCGCTGGTTGTGGATCGACGCCGCCATGACCACTATCCCGGTCGTGCGCTGGGGTATCAGCGCGGTGATGACTAACTCGGGATAGAGCGTGTCGCCGACATAGACCGGCGCGAGGAACCGGCAGGAAAGCTCGGTGAATGCGATCAGGCTCTCGCCGATCGCGTGCGGGAAGCTGCCGGCCCCGGCCGCGGTGAACGCCAGCACCTGCAGCCCGTGCGCCAGCATGTCGGGATGGCCGTGGGCGCGGCAATATTCGACGTCGTAATGGATCGGATGATTGTCGCCGGAGAGGAGCTGGAACGCGGCGAAATGCGCCGCCGTCACCGTGCGGCTGGGATTGCGGAAAACTTCGCCGACCCGGAGGTCCGCGAATGTCCTCGGCTCGGCCGCGGCAAAACGTTTCGGATCGAACGGATCGTTCATGCCGGCCTCCGTGCGCTGCGCGTCCCCCAAGAAGGAGCGCTGCGTCGGCGCACAGTCTAACCCGGCGCGCCTTCGCAGGCCCATGCGCCAAGCGCACAATCAGTGGGCATGGACGTGGGCGCCCGCGCCCGCCGAGGGCCGCGGCCGGCCGGGCATGCGGCGGACCGCGGCGATCTGACCGGCGAGGGTTTCGGGCTTCTCCCAATCGGGCCGGCGGCCCGGAAACCACATCGAGCGCAGCCAGCCGGACGCATCGACGAGAAACTCGGTGCCGTCGATCGCGTCGGTTCCGCGGTAGAGCGCGAAAGCCGCGATCACGTCGGGGTCCCTGGTTTCGCAAAACGCCGTCGGCTCGGAAGCCTCGGGTCGAACCACGATCGTGGTCTCCCCGTCGGCTTTCGCGCTCGCCAGTCGCCGCAACCTCGCGGCCGATGCGGGCCCGGCAAAGACGAGATGCACGACATTGCCGCGCAGCTGATCGGTCGAGAGGCTCGAGCCGTCGCGGCATTCGACCGAGAACTCCGGCAGCGGCAGTGCAACGCCGGTTGTGTCCGCTACCTCGGAAAGCCGCCGGGCGTCGGCATTGGCGTGCAGGAAATCGATCACATTCCAGCGCGCGGTCTCGTCGAGGACGGCGCCGAAAGGCGGCATCGCCTCGCCCATCCCGTTGGTGATCCACCAAAACGGGTCGCCGTCGGAATGGCCGTAGATGTGCTCAGCGGTAAGATCGTCGGGCGGTGGCCGAAGATCCTTGGCGGCGGGCCCGTCGCCACGCCCCTCGGGCCCGTGGCAGGAGACGCACTTCTCGGCGAAGAGTTTTCGGCCTGTCGCGATCGATTGGGCGGAATAGCCGGTCGGCGACACGTAGAAGCTCGTCGGGTAGGCCTGCTCGGTGAAAAGATTCAAGCGCGGCCCGATCCAAACGAGCAGCACGGTGCCGGCCGCGAGCAGTGGCCAGCGCCATCGCTTGGCATAGATCCCAGCGAGGATCGCAACGATCCCGATCACGGCTGCCGCGATGGCGCCGGCAAGCTCCAGTCGCTGTGCCGGGTCCAGGAGAGCGTCGGGACTCGGCCGCACGGGAAACGGCCAGGAGGCTTGCGCATGCGCGGCGGGCGGCATGGTTCCAAGCGCGCCGACGATGATGAGAATGACAAGGCCGAGGCCGATCTCGATCAGGGCGTTGCGCTCGAGCTTGCCGAGTGCAGCGACCGCGTCCCCGCGACCGGAGAGCCTTGGCAACAGATGAAAACGATTGATTATGGCGATGGACGCCATTGCGGCGAACAGCGCGATCTTCGTCAGCAGCAAACGGCCGTAAGCTGTGCCGACGAGGCCGGGAACGCTGCCGACCAGGAAGACGCCGTTGACAATTCCGGTGGCGAGCAGCGTGCAAACGCTGACCAGCCCGAGCCGCGAAAACCGCGAGGTCGCCTCCGCGGCAAGAGCAAACGAAGGCGGGTTGGTCCGATAGGCGAAGGCGAGCAGCAAGACCAGCGCCGGCAATCCGCCGATCCAGGCAGCCGCCGCAATGAGATGCAAAGCATCGGCGCCGACCTGCAAACCGACCAAGTCTCCCGTACCGCCGCCATGCCCGGCCCACGCCAAGCTTCCCATCATGCAGGCGGAGAGCAAAACACTCGCCAAAGCCTGCCAGTGCGAGCGCCAGCCGCGCCCGGGGTCGAAGCGAAGCAGGCAAATTGCCAGCACCGCCGCGAGGCCCAAGCGGATGATCCAGTCGTTTCCGAAGCGAGTTTCGGTCAGCAATGTCCACGAGATGTTTTCGGCAATCAGTGCCGTCCACGAGTGGCCGCCGAGGTTGAAGCCGAGCAGCGCGAGCCATGCCGCGCCCGAAGAAAAGCTCACGGCAAGACTGCTCCAGCCGATGACGAGGAAGCGGCTGCGAAGCGTCGTGATCGCTCCGTCCGACCTTCCTCGCAGTACCGGCTCCCCGACCAAGCGCATGAACAAGAACAGACCGGCGAGCATCGCGGTCGACGCGAAATGAATCGCGCGTGCCGCGACCAGGGGATCGCTCAAGAACTTCTCCACGGCCTCTCAATTCGCCGCGCTGAGCGCCGGCTCACGGTCCGCCAACCTGGAAGCTGAAGCTGCCTTCGGTCGTATGCGTGTCCACGGAGAGTACGCGCCAGTGGACCTTGTAGCTGCCCGGACGCAGCGGCCTGAGCGAGACACGCATCAGGCTGCGGTTCGCAGGGTCGACCCGCGCCCCCTGGTCGACGCGGGCCCCCGCGGAATCCCGCACCTCGGCCCCGCTGAACGCCGGCTCGAGATTCTGGGTGAACCACAGCGAGACCAGGCGCGGCGGCGAACCAACCGAGCTGCCGACGCGAGGTTCCGCATGGTCGAGGAACGCGTGCGCACGGGCCGGCGCAGCGGCAAACAGCAGCGCGGGCAGCAGGGCGATTGCGGCGAGCTTGCGCATGTTCCTGCTCATGGGAACGGCTTTTGCGGCGGCGCCGCAGTCCCGAACAACGGCTTGCCGATCGTGGTCGGGAACATGTCGTCGAGATAGAGATGCAATTGAGCCAGCACGCCGACCCCGGTGCCGCTGGCGCGGTTGATCGGGACGATCGCCTCGAGTCCGACCTGGAAATAGGCTCCGACCCAGATCACGCCCGGGTTGACGGTCCCGGTGGTCACCCAGGGCATGCCGAAATTGTTGGCGACCGGCGTCGTGAACTGCGCCTCGACGATCGGGATCAGATGGTTGATGAAATCCGGCAGCTGCAGATCGACGATGTTCGATTTGAGATACGGCATGCTGTATTGCAGCGAGGTGCCGTAAACCAGGAACCGCGGATTGGGCGTGACTGTAATCATACCGCTGTCGGGATCGAAGCTCGTCATCGAGGAGCTCGTCGGGATCGAGTAACCGACTTGGCCGGTCAGCGCGAACGCCCGTATCCATCCCGTCGAATCCGGCAGGTCGCCGAAACCCTTGCCGAAGTAGAACGTGGGCGTGATCGTGCTGAACCGATCGGCGCCGACCTGCTGGGCGCCGGTGCCGCCCCATTCGACGACGACTCCCGCCAAGAGGGCGAGCTCGTGCGGCGCGTCTTTCAACAACTGGTACTGGAACGCGGTGTCCAGATTCTGAAACCCGCTGGCGTTCGGGCCGCCGGGCGGCCTGAGATGGGTCCAGGTCTCGCCGACCGAGATCCCGAAATTCTCGGTGATGCGCTTGGAGAACTCTCCCGAGATGTCGATCTCCCGGGCGGACGGATCGTCGCCGTTCTTGAAGATCGCCACCGTCGGCAGCGACATCTCGTCGGCGACGCAGGGATCGTCGGTCGCGAGCGTCGCGGGAAAGAACCGGCCGCCGACGAAGCAATGGGCGAGCGCATCGGAGGCGCCGAGCCAAAGCATGCCCGCGGCGGCTGCGATGCTTTGCAGCACAATGCCGCAGACGCGAGCATTGCGGCCGCGTTCCGGCTGTGAAGAGACCGTTTCGGAGCACATGGCCGCTCACCGCATGTCTTTCATGGCGG
>VAZU01000060.1:0-5241 GCA_005884745.1 Alphaproteobacteria bacterium | reverse complement strand
GCTCCTTGAGATCGATGAACATCAGATGCATGCCGTCGGGCTTGAGCTCGACCCTCTCGCCCGGCTTGATCTCGACGCCACCGGCGACGGGACGCATCTTCATCACGCCCTGATCCATGGTCATCTGGTGGACTTCGACCTTTCCGGCGTCGGCAAACGAGCCGCCGACGAGGCGGTCGGCGGTCGATCCGGTGTTCTTGATGCTGACATAGCCGGCCCCGATCTTGGCCCCTTTGGGCGTGGCGCGGGACCACGGATGATCGATCTCGAGCGACCCCAGCTTGTACTGCTGGGCAACCGCCCCGGTCGCGAGCAGACACGCTGCTGCCAGGACGAAAACGAAGGAAGTCTTCATTGATGGCTCCATGCCGAACGACCGCGCGCCGAAAGCGTCGCGAGGATCGAATTCAGACCGCTCTCGAAGATTGTGGAATCAGGCCGTCGGAGGAGCGCGCGGAATCTGCGGCCCACGGGCCGTCGGCCTCGGGACCGCCGGGCCGCCACATCGCGATAACGCCACGGGGAGGACCACGCCGGGGGCAAAGGGTGCGATCGCCGGCGCATCGGAAAGCACACTGCTGCCCGTCGTCATGCAGGTTGCAGCGGACGGACACAGCCATGGATCGTTTGCCGGCCGAGACGGCGCATCGGCTGGATCGGCTGCGTGCTCGCTGCAGATCGGCAGAGCCGGCGCGTTCGCGGATGCAGCAAGCGTGGAAAGCCCCAGTCCCGAAAGCGCGGCCTGAAGGGCAATCGCATAGGCGGCAAGACCGGCGGCAAGCTTCCGCCGGAATCGGCCCGACTGGTGCATGGCCAAGGCACACCTCTGCGCGCTGATTACCATCCGGGCCGATACAACTCAATGCGGCGTCGCTCCCCGCGCCTTGCGGCACAGGCCGCGTCGGAACCGGCCGGCAGCTGGCAAGGCCGCGTCCGACCGGGAATTGCCGGAAGATCGCCACACGGCCGTCAAATTGGATCCACATCGCGCGCCATCGTGTGCGGCAGGAAGGACTGCAGGCATTCGCCGCCGCGCCGGGACCTGCCGCGAGACCGGCGGGTTGCGGACGGAGAGCGACGATAAGCCCGTTCGATCAGTCCATTGATCGGCGATGTTGCGTCGATTTCTAATCTAACTAATTAGATCGCGCGAATGGTTGCGGCAAGATTCGGTCAACGCGGGCCTCACTAATGACATATTGGCCCGATAGCCCCGAGGTCCTGCGAGGGATGAATCCAGTCCGATGAGGACGCGTTGCGTTGGGCCCGGCGGCCCGATCGTGTGTGTGTCGGTGAGCTGCCGGCCGCGTTGAGGGGGTGGTATGTCGGCAAGTCGACGGCGGCTCGCCCGTTCCGGGCAGCCATGCGCCCTTGACACCTTCGGTTCCGTCCGCGCTTTCCCCGGACATGTTCCTGTCAAGCCGGTAACCGGCAAACAGACCTCCACGTTTCGCTCAAACATCCAAAAATCCGGCGTCGATGCGGCGGCCGGACCCCGATCGATTACGGAGCCATCGCCCTGCCGCAAAGCCACATTGGGAGGCGATCCATGAGTAGCCCGTTGGATCGAGACTTTGGTCCCGACGAGCCTTCGCCCTATGCCCCGAAATGGGTGCGCGACGCCGCCGATGCGCGGCGCGGCGGGGCTGCGGAGCAGCGTGGAATTGCGCCGAAGGCGCCCGAGAATCTCGAGGACGAGGATTTCCGGCGGTCCGCCGCCAACCCGGCCGCATCGAACGAGCCCGTGCTGGTCGATCGCTATCGGCTGCCGCGCTCGCTCGAACCGACGTTGATGCCGCAACCCTGGCCGGTTCCGCGCTCGCGCTCCGCTCTCGGTCTGCTGATGCGTTTTACCGTCGCCGCCGGCATCGCCGCCGTGGTGGCGCTGTTCGTCGTCGGCAAGGTCCCGATGTCGTGGCTCATCGCCGGGAAAGCCGAAAAACAGGATTCGCCTTCCTTCGGGCTGCGGTTCTCGGGGCAGAATGCGGGTACGGCGGAGCAGCCGAACCCGGCGGCCGCGCAATTGGCCTTGAGCCAGGAGGGTCCACGCAAGGTCCGCGAGGCATTTCCGCCCGGCGTCAAGCAGACCCGCGCGGTCGAGGGCGCGACGGCGGCGCAAGCGCTGGCCAATCCAGTGGCCCAAGCGCCGGCCAGCCCCGCGGCGCAGCCGCAGGCCAGTCCGGTGGCGCAACCGGCTGCCGGTCCGGCGAAAAGCTTTCCGATCCGTCAGCTCGACCGCGAGGAGATCGCCGATCTGATGCGCCGGGGCGAGGCTTTCATCGCCGCCGGCGATCTCGCCTCGGCGCGCCTGGTGCTGCAGCGCGCGGCGGAGGGCGGCGATCCGCGCGCGGCGCTCACGCTCGCTGGAACCTACGATCCGATCGTGCTGGAGAAGCTGGGCATCCAGGGCTTCGCCTCGGATATCGCCGCGGCGCGCACCTGGTACGAGCGGGCGAAAGAGTTCGGCTCGGCGGAGGCGATGCGGCGGCTGGAAATGCTGGCGAGCCGCGCCCGCTGAGCTGTGCGGACGAAACAAGCAACACGAGATCAGGAGGCAATGACGATGGCGAAGCAGTCTTGGCGGCTTCTTGCGGCGGCACTGGCGCTGCTCGGGTTCGTGACGATGGCGTGGGCGGAAACCGAAGTCGATCCGGGCGCCGTCAGCGACGGGCTCAAGGCGATCTTCAAATACGGACCCGGCACCCACGAGACGGCCGACCGCCTCAACTCCAATACCGTCACCATCATGACCGGCACCATCGCCGGGACCTACGTCCAGTTCGGCGCCGATCTCGCCTCCGCGCTCGACAACGGCGATCAGCTGCGCGTGCTGCCGATCATCGGCCGCGGCTCGGTGCAGGGCGTTGCCGACATTCTGTTCCTCAAGGGCGTCGATCTCGGCATCGTGCGGTCCGACACGCTCGACTACCTGGAGAAAAGGGGCTACGCCAACAACATCAAGAAGCAATTCACCTTCATCACCAAGCTCTATAACGAAGAAATGCACGTGCTCGCGCCCAAGTCGATCCGCACCCTGGCGGATCTCGAGGGCAAGACCGTCGCGGTCGACCTGCCCAACGGCGGCACGTTCGTGACTTCGATCATCGTGTTCGAGCGACTCGGGATCCACGCGAATTTCGCCTACATCGAGCAACGGCTCGCCTACGAGAAGCTCAAGAAAGGCGAGATCGACGCGATGATCTCGGTGCAGGGAAAGCCCTCGAAGTTCAACTCGGGGGTCAAGGATGAGAACCTTCACTTCGTTCCGGTCGATTACGCCAAGTCCCTGCAGCCGGACTTCCTGCCCGCTCAGCTGACTTCCGAGGATTACCCGAACATGGTCCCGAAGGGCGAACGCATCGATACGATCGCAGTGCCGGCGGTGTTGGCCGCCTACAATTGGGCGCCCAACACCGAGCGCTATCGCCGGCTGGCGCGCTTCGTCGATGTGTTCTTCAACAAGATCGCGGCCTTGCAGCAGCCCCCGTTCCATCCGAAATGGAAAGAGGTCGCGCTCAATGCGCCGCTGTCCGGTTGGTCGCGGTTCCGGCCCGCGCAGGAATGGCTCGATCGCAACAGCAGCACGATGGCTTCCGCCGACGCGCGCCGCAAGTTCGATCAATTCCTGGGCGACAACCAGGTGCGCGCGTCTGCTCCGGCGAAACCCGAGGATCGCGAGGCGCTGTTCCGACAGTTCCTGGAGTGGCAGAAGAATCAACCCGTCGCGCGCTGAGCAACGCCGTCGCCGATCCGGGGCGCGGGCGGAAACCCGCGCCCCAACCATTTCGAGGCTGTGGCGGGGACGCGCGATTCGCGGGCGATGCCCGCATTCGCGGTCCATTTATTTCTTGAGGAGATCCCTTCGAACTGGAATGATTGAACAAAACTCCGGCGGCTTTGCGACGATGCGCCCCATCCGCGATTCAGGGCAAGCCGGCCAGACCACCCAATGCTGATCGCCTTGATGAGCGACATCCACGCCAACCGCGAGGCCTTCTCGGCCTGCTTGGCGCATGCGGCGCGCTACCCGGTCGATCGCTACGTGTTTTTGGGCGATTACGTCGGCTACGGCGCCGATCCGGGCTGGGCAGTCGACACGGTCATGGGCCATGTCGAGCGCGGCGCCATCGCGATTCTCGGCAATCATGACGAAGCGATATCCGCCGCGCGGGTGCAAATGAACGAGATCGCCTTGGCCGCGATCGAATGGACGCGAGAGAGGCTCGACGCAGGGCAGCGCGAATTTCTCGCCGGCCTGCCCCTCACAATGGAAGAAGCCGACCGGCTGTACGTGCACGCCAGCGCGTGGGCGCCGGCCGCGTGGCACTACGTGATGGACGCCTATGAGGCGCGGCAGAGCCTCGAGGCGACCGCGCGCCGCGTGACGTTCTGCGGCCACGTGCACGTGCCCGAGCTCTATCATCTGAGCGCCGCAGCCAAGATCGGCGCGTTCACGCCGGTCGCCGGGGTGGATATTCCGCTGTTGCGCCGGCGGCGCTGGCTCGCCGTGATGGGCGCGGTCGGCCAGCCGCGCGACGGCGTGCCCGCCGCCTGCTATGCCGTGCTCGACGAGCAGGAGAGCACGCTCACCTACGTGCGCGTGCCCTATGACGTCGCACGTGCGGCGGCAAAGATCCGCGCGGCGGGACTTCCGCCGATCCTCGCCGCCCGCCTGGAACGGGGATATTGATCGCAATGCCCGTCCGCCGTCTCGAACCGGGACAGGTGATCGGCGGCTTCGAGCTGGAATCGCCGGATCCCGCTGCCGCGGTCTTCGAATATGCCGTCACCAATCAGGTCGATCACATCGTCGTCGGCGCGCGGGCGGGCTTCGGCCTGCCGCGCCATCTGGGCAGCGTGTCCTCGCGCGTGGTCGCGGAGGCGCCCTCCACGGTGACGGTCGTGCGAACGAATTGAATGGCGCCGTGCTTGCGATCCTCGGGAAATCCGCATTCTATTTGGCGGATCGGCCCGGACAGGCCCCGGCGCGGGAAGGACGACGCGATGGAGTGGGGAAGGGTGGCCGGCTTCGCGCTGGCCGCGGGCGCGAGCTTGCTTGCGGGCTGCGCCGCCGATTCCCCGATCCTCGAGCAGCTGATGGTCGTGCCCGGCTATTACGACACGTTGAGCTGCCCGGAGCTGGTCGCGAAGCTGCGATCCGCGACGGAACGGGTGCGTGAATTGATCCTGCTCATGGAGAAATCGGGGGAGGATTCTACGGGCGCGATCGTCAACGCAGTC
>VAZU01000059.1 GCA_005884745.1 Alphaproteobacteria bacterium | reverse complement strand
CCGATAGCCGCCGTCGACCAGAACGCGCACGTCGCGGGCAAACGTCGCGGCATTGCAGGAGACGGCGATGACGAAAGGCACATCGCAGCGGGCGAGCTTTTGCGCCTGCGCGAGCGCGCCCTGCCGCGGCGGATCGAACACCACGGCGTCGAATGGCTCGAGCTCTGGCTCGGCGAACGGCCGGCGGTAGAGGTCGCGTCGTTCGGTCGCAACCGGTTTCAAGCCGGGGGTCGTCTTGGCGGCTGCCCCGAGCGCGGCGACCGCGCCGGCGTCGCTATCCGCCGCCGTCACCCGGGCCCGTTCCGCCAGCCGCAGCGCAAACGGGCCGATCCCGCAAAATAGATCGGCGATGTTCCGAGCTTCGGCGACATGCGCGCAGACGAGCCGCGCGAGCGAGGCCTCGCCTTCCGCCGTGGCCTGCAGAAACGCGCCCGGCGGCAGCGGGACTACGGCCTTGCCCACGCGCACGACCGGAACCGCGCGCTGCCCGACCAGCTCGCCGTGGCGGGTCAGTCGCGCCAAGCGATGCGCGTCCGCCGCCCGCGCCAGCCTGGACATCGCCTCCGGCGGTAACGGCCCCGAGCCGCGCAGGTCCACGTCGAGGCCAACTTCCGTTGCCGTCACCTGGATGTCGAGCGGCTTGCCCTTGTGCTTGACGGTCTCCGCAAGGTCCCAGGCGGCGTCGATGGCGCCGTCGAGAGCCGGTGAGAGCACCGGGCAGCGATCGACGTCCACGATGCGATGACTGCGGCTGGCCGCAAATCCGACCTCGAGAATATCGCGGCCGCGCGAGCGGGCATGGAACACGGCGCGGCGCCGCCCTTCCCCGTGCGCGTCGATGAGGTCGCCGACCGGAGCGTTCAGCCCCGCCTGCGCCAGCGCCTCGATCACGAGCCCGCGCTTCCACGCGCGATAGCTCGCAAAGCTCCAATGCTGGACGGCACAGCCGCCGCAGGTGCCAAAATGCGGGCAGACCGGCGCAATGCGTTCGGGACTTGGCAATTTCACCGCTAGCAGACGCCGCCGGTCGGGATGACCCGGCACCGCCTCGACCTCGACGGTTTCGCCGGGCAAGGTGTACGGCACATAGACGGCGGGATCGCGAGCTTCGGCTATTCCGTCGCCGCGATGGCCCATGCTGGCGATGGCCAGATGCTCAGTCATGTCGCGCCCCGAGCAGGAACTCGCGATTGCCCTCGCGGCCGAGCACCGGGGACGGCAGCAGGCCGTCGGGCTTCCAGCCGAGCGAAGCGACGAGATCGGCGATCTCCGCGCAGACGCGCGCCTGGACGCCGGCGTCGCGGACAACCCCTTTCCTCACGTTGCGCGGCCCGGCTTCGAACTGCGGCTTGATCAGCGTCACGAGGTCTGCCGGTGATCGCGCCAGCCGCAGCGCGGCAGGCAGTACCAGCGCGAGCGGGATGAAGCTCACGTCCACGACGACGAGATCCGGCGGCTCTGCGAGCCGTCGCGGATCGAGCGTGCGGATGTCGGTTTGCTCGAACGAGATCACTTCGGGGCGTTGGCGCAGGCGCGCGTCGAGCTGATCGCGGCCGACGTCGACCGCATAGACGCGCCTTGCGCCCCGCGCGAGCAGTACATCGGTGAACCCGCCGGTCGAGGCGCCGACGTCGAGGCACACGCGCCCCCGTGGATCGATCCGGAAATGATCGAGCGCCGCCGCAAGCTTTACGCCGGCGCGCGACACCCATGGATGCTCGGCGCTCGCGCGCAAATCCGCATCGACGGGGATTTCGTCGGAAGCCTTGCGGACCAAGGCCGCATTCGCGGTGACGAGGCCGGCCGCGATGGCGGCCTGGGCCTTGGCGCGGCTCGAGAACAGGCCGCGCTCGACAAGCAGGCGATCGGCGCGGAGGCGGGCTTTCATGCCGCTGAAGTAACAACGCGGCGTGCCGGCGGCCAGCAAGGGATCCGTTCCGGGACGGGTTCCGGCCTGGGGCCGCCCGCTCCGCGATCCTAGCGCTCGGCTTCGACCGCCTTAGCCGAAGAAAGCCGTGTAAATCCCGAAACCCACCGTCGTGCTCAGCACGGCTTCGAGCGCGCTGAACTGCAGGATTCCGAACTCGGCCCCCACGTAGGGAAACAGGATCCGGCCCAACGGAAAAACCACGCTCACCACGAGAGCGACGCAGGCCAAGCGTGCCGCGAGTTTCAGCAAGCTTTGGTTCATCCCCCCTCCTCTCCTCGGCATTCCCATCTTCTTGGGCCGCTTGACCGGCGCGCAGAGATGCCGTGCCACATTCTTTATACGAAACCCAAGCGAATCCAAGCATCTTGCGAAAAATCCGGTCCCGGCCGATGGATGCGACGCACTGGCAAATCGGTCCGTCGAGGTGGGCTCCAGAATGGCGCTCAAAAGGGTGTAGCGGCATCCGGAGTCCAAGGAGACAGCAAAAAGCGAGGCTCAGCCGACGTCGAGCGGCTCGGTGCCGGTCGGCTTGCCAGAGCTGTCGAGCGTGATCTTCTCGACGCGGGCTTCGGCTTGGCGCAACAGCTCCTCGCAGCGGCGCTTGAGCGCTTCGCCGCGCTCGTAGATCGTCACCGATTCCTCGAGCGCGACGTCGCCCCGCTCGAGCTTCTGCACGATGGATTCGAGCTCGGCGAGCGCCTTCTCGAATGACAGCTGCGGCACGTCAGCGTTGTCGGCCATCGGCTCATTCCCATTCGATGCTGCGTCGCCCGCCTTATACTCGGCGTCGTCATCCCGGCCAAGCGACGCCCGAGCTGCAGGGCAGCGAAGAGGCGAGTGATTTCACGCCCGCATCAGCGCAATGACATGCGCGGCGACCGAGCGCGCCAGGCCCTCGAGGTCGTAGCCGCCTTCGAGCACCGACACCACGCGGCCCTCGGCGCTCGCATCGGCGGCCTCCAGGATTTTTCGGGTCGCCCAGCCGAAATCCGCCTCCGACAGATTGAGGTTCGCCAGCGGATCGCGCATGTGCGCGTCGAAACCCGCGGAGATCACGATGAAGTCCGGCCGAAACTCTTGCAGCCGGGGAAGAATGGCGGTCTCGAACGCTTCGCGGAACTCAGGCCCGCCGTCGCCCGCCCGCAGCGGCGCGTTGACGATGTTGTCGTGCTCGCCGCGCTCCGAGATCGAGCCGGTGCCCGGGTAGAGCGGCATCTCGTGCGTCGAGCAATACATCACGGTCGGATCCGCCCAGAAGATCGCCTGCGAGCCGTTGCCGTGATGGACGTCGAAGTCGACGATGGCCGCGCGCTCGGCGCCGTGGCGGCGCTGGGCGTAGCGCGCGGCGATCGCGGCGTTGTTGAACAGGCAGAATCCCATCGGCACCGCGGGTTCCGCATGATGCCCCGGCGGGCGAATCGCCACGAAGGCGTTCGCGGCCTTCTTGGTCATCACCTCATCGACCGCGAGCGCCGCCCCGCCGACCGCGCGCGTTGCCGCTTCGAAACTGCCGGACGACATCGCCGTATCGGCGTCGAGACGCACCAGGCCGTCCCGCGGCACCGCCTCGCGAATCTGTTCGATATATTCCTGCGGATGGCACAGCGCGATGGTTTCCGGCGCCGCGCGCGGCGCCTGCTCGCGCGCGAGCGGCATGAAGCGCTCGTGCTCGAGCACGCGCTCGATCGCGCGCAGCCGGTCCGGACGCTCCGGATGGCCGAGCGGCGTCAAGTGCTCGAGGCAGGCGCTGTGGCTGACGAGCAGGGTGGACATGCGGAGCTCAAGTCCTCGCCGCCAGGCTGACGCCCGCCGGCGGCTTGCTGTCGTCCGGAACGAAGAAATCCGGCGCCAGCGGCTCGCTCGGATCGACACGGTAGCACTCGAAATCGGTGACGCCTTCGCCCGCCAGGAACGTGTCGTCGATCAGGAAATTTCCCGAGAAGCTGCGCGCGGGTTTCAGAAAGATGCGATACGCGGCGTCGGCCAGGATGTCGGCGCTGCGCGACCTGCGCATCAGCACGTCGCCGCCCAGGATATTCTTGATCGCCGCGGTGGCGATCGTGGTGCGCGGCCACAGCGCGTTGACCGCGATCCCCTTCGATCTGAGCTCGCCGGCAAGTCCGAGCACGACCAGGCTCATGCCGTATTTGGCCATCGAATAGGCGGTATGCGGCGCGAACCATTTCTCCTTGAGATCGAGCGGCGGGGAGAGCATCAGGATATGCGGGCTCGCCGCCTTTTCGAGGTGCGGGATCGCGTATTTGGAGACCATGTAGGTGCCGCGCGCGTTGATCTGGTGCATGAGATCGAAACGGCGCATGTCGGTCTCGGCAACGCCGGTAAGCTGGATGGCGCTGGCGTTGTTGACGACGATGTCGAGCGAACCGAACGTCGCCGCAGTTTTGTCGATCGCGTTCTTCACCGCCTCTTCGTCGCGCACGTCGACCACGAGCGGCAGGGCGCGGCCGCCCGCCTGCTCGACCTCCTGGGCGGCGCTGTAGATCGTGCCGGCGAGCTTGGGATGCGGCGCCTCGGTCTTGGCGGCGATCGCGACATTGGCGCCGTCGCGCGCGGCTTTCAGCGCGATCGCCAGCCCGATGCCGCGCGAGGCGCCGGTGATGAACAGCGTCTTGCCGTGAAGCGTCGCCATCGCGTGCTCCTTCCGCAGATCCGGGTTCAGCCGGCGAGCGCCGCTTGCGCGGCCAGGATCGCGTCCGCGCCGCCGATCACCTCGCGTTCGAGGCCGCCGCTCGCGACCGCCATGTGCTCGGCGAAGAACCGCGCGATGCCCAGCCGCCCGGCGGCATCGTGGCCGCTATCCGTGCGCGTCGCCGCCAAGGCTTCCTCGGCGAGCGCGCAGCCGCCGGCCGCGACCGCGAACAGCCGCAGATAGGGGGTCGCGCCGGCGAGCGCCGCTTGCGGCCGGCTGGCGAGCTCGGCGAGCAGCCAATCGGTTGCGCGCTCGAGACTCTCGATCGCCTCGCTCAATCGCTCCGCCGTCGCGCCGAGCGCCGGATCGTTGATCTCACGAACGGCCGCGACGGTCCCGCGCAGCTCTTGCAGGAAGGCGCGTACCGCCGCCCCGCCCGACAGCGGCAGTTTGCGGGTGACGAGATCGATCGCCTGGATGCCGTTGGTGCCTTCGTAGATCGTGGCAATGCGTGCGTCGCGGTAATGCTGGGCGGCGCCGGTCTCCTCGATAAAGCCCATGCCGCCGTGGACCTGCACGCCGAGCGAGGCGACCTCGATGCCGATGTCGGTCGAGAACGCCTTGGCGACCGGGGTCAACAGCGAAGCGCGCTCCTGCGCGCGCTCGCGCGCGGCCTCGTCGCGCTCCCGGTGCGAGCGGTCGATCGCGGCGGCGGTCATGTAGCAGATCGCCCGCGCGGCGCGGGTAGACGCGCGCATCAGCAGCAGCATGCGCTGAACGTCGGGATGCGCGAGGATCGGGCTCATGCCGGGATCCGCCGCGTCCGGCGCCCGTCCCTGGCGGCGCTCCCGCGCATAGGCCAGCGCCTGCTGGGTCGCGCGCTCCGCGACGGCGACGCCTTCGAGACCGACGCCGAGCCGGGCGTTGTTCATCATGGTGAACATGCAGGCCAAGCCGCGGTTCTCCTCACCGACCAAAAAGCCGGTGGCGCCGCCGTCATCGCCGTACACCATGGTGCAGGTCGGCGACCCGTGGATCCCGAGCTTGTGCTCGACCGAATGGCAGCGCACGTCGTTCTTCGCCCCGAGCGTGCCGTCGGGATTGACCAGATATTTCGGAACCAGAAACAGCGAGATCCCCCGGGTGCCGGGCGGCGCGTCGGGCAGCCGTGCCAGCACGAAATGCACGATGTTGTCGGTGAGATCGTGCTCGCCGTAAGTGATGAAGATTTTTTGGCCGGTGATGCGGTAGGTGCCATCCTGGCGTCGCTCGGCCTTGGTGCGCAGCGCGGAGAGGTCCGAGCCCGCCTGCGGCTCGGTGAGCTGCATCGTCCCCATCCACTCGCCGGAGACGAGCTTGGGCAGATAGGTCTGCTTGAGCGCCTCGGCGCCGTGCGCGGCAAGCGCTTCGGCTGCCCCCATGGTCAGCAAGGGGCCGAGCCCGAACGCCATCGCGGCGGCATGCCACATCTCCAGGCACGCGGCATTGATCAGGTGCGGCAGGCCCTGTCCGCCCCAGTCGGTGGAAGCGGCGAGCCCGTTCCAGCCGGCGGCGGTCCAGGCGGCATAGGCTTCCTTCCATCCGGGCGGCATCTTCACCGCGCCGTTCGCGAGCGGCGTGCCATGGACGTCGCCGACGCGGTTGAGCGGCGCGATCACGTCGGTTGCGAATTTGCCCGCCTCTTCGAGCACGGCGTCGACGAGATCCTCGGTCAGATCGCCGTAGAGACCCTCGTCGAGCGCGCGCTTGAGGCCTGCCGCATGCTTGAGCGTGAATGCGATGTCGCCGACCGGCGCCCGGTAGGTCATGGCTTCGTGTTCCAGAGCGATGGATCGCCCCGGATGTAGCAGGTCGGCACTGCCGAGTCTCGGGCCGACAGCTGCTTTCGTCTACGGCCCCGGTCGGCTTTGAATCTCGCGCGACTTCTGCTCTAGGTCGGGGTTCTCGACCGGAGCGTGACCATGAGCGTCGATGTCGCCACGCGGGTGATGCGGGCCGATGCTGCGGCGGCCGCCGCCGCAGCGCGCGCGCTCGCCGAAGGCGGGCTCGTCGCGTTTCCGACCGAGACCGTCTACGGCTTGGGCGCCGATGCGGCCAATGCCAGGGCGGTGGCGCGGCTCTTTGCCGCCAAGGACCGGCCGAGCTTCAATCCGCTGATCTCGCATGTTGCGGATCTCGCCCAGGCCCGCCGGCTGGCCCGGTTCAACCCGGCGGCGGCGCGGCTGGCCGCCGCGTTCTGGCCGGGACCGCTCACGCTGGTGCTGCCGAAGACCGGCGGGGCTCGACACCATCGCGGTGCGCATGCCGGACCATCCGATCGCCCGCGAGATTCTCGCGGCGTTTGCCGGGCCCGTGGTCGCGCCCTCGGCCAATCGATCCGGCCGCCTCTCGCCGACCAGTGCCGCCCATGTGCTCGCGGATCTCGAGGGCCGGATCGACCTCCTCATCGATGGCGGAGCGACGCAGGTCGGGATCGAATCGACCGTCGTCGCCTGCCTCGACGCGACGGCTTTTTTGCTGCGCCCGGGCGGGCTGCCCCGGAGCAGGATCGAAGCCGTGCTGGGGTTCGAACTGACGGACCCGCCGCGCGCGGATGCGGGAGCCTCGCCGGCGGCACCCGGCATGCTGGGCTCCCATTACGCGCCAAAGGCCCGGCTGCGGCTCGAGGCCCGCGCGGTCGAGCCGGGCGAGGCGCTGCTTGCCTTCGGCCCGGCGCTCGCTTCCGGCTCCGAGCACGCCGCGGCGGTGCTCAATCTCTCGCCCGCCGGCGATCTCGTCGAGGCGGCCGCGAACCTCTTCTCGCACCTGCGCGCGCTCGACGCCGCGGGCGTTGCGACCATCGCCGCGATGCCGGTTCCTCGCGCGGACATCGGCGAGGCGATCAACGATCGCCTCGCCCGCGCGGCGGCTCCCAGGAAGCAGAAGTCAGAGATCAGAGGTCAGCAATCAGAACGGGGTAACCGGACCGATCCAACCTCAAGATCTTGATCAAGTATGCTGCCGATGGCTACATACGAATTTCTGACCTCTGACTTCTGAAACCTGTCATGTCGATCCAGCGAGCGGCACCGCCAAATCCCGAACTCCTGGCTCGCTTCGCCGCGATCGTCGGGGAAAAATATGCCGTCACCGACCCGGCCGCGCAGGCGCCGTATCTCGTCGAGATGCGCGGGCTCTATCACGGCCGCACCCAACTGGTGTTGCGGCCGGGCGCGACCGCCGAGGTCGCGGCGATCCTGCGGCTTGCCAACGAGACCAGGACGCCGATCGTCCCCCAGGGCGGCAACACCGGCCTCGTCGGCGGCCAAATCCCGCTTGCAGGCGAGCTCGTGCTCTCGCTGACGCGTCTCGACCGCATCCGCGAGGTCGATCCGATCTCGAACACCATGACCTGCGAAGCCGGCGTCGTGCTCGCCAATGCGCAAGCCGCGGCCGCGGCCGCCGAGCGGCTGTTCCCGCTCTCGCTCGCTGCGGAAGGCAGCTGCACGATCGGCGGCAATCTCGCCACCAACGCCGGCGGCACCGCGGTGCTCGCCTACGGCAACGCCCGCGAGCTCGTGCTCGGCCTCGAAGTGGTGCTGGCCGACGGACGGATCTGGAACGGCCTCACCAAGCTCAAGAAGGACAACACCGGCTACGACCTCAAGCAGCTGTTCGTCGGCGCCGAGGGCACGCTCGGAATCATCACCGCGGCGGTGCTCAAATTGTTTCCGCGCCCGCGTGCGGTCGAGACGGCGTTCGCCGGCGTTGCCTCGCCGCGCGCCGCGCTCGCCCTGCTCAACCTCGCCGAGGAGCGCGCCGGCGGCGCGGTGACGAGCTTCGAGCTGATGCCGCGCATCGCCGTCGAGTTCGCGCTCCGCCACGGCGCGGGCACGCGCGACCCGCTCGGCGCGCCGCATCCGTGGTACGTGCTGATCGAGCTCTCGTCGGCGGCCCGCGACGGCTTGCGCGCCAGCCTGGAGGAGCTGCTGGCCACGGCCGCCGAGCGCGGGCTCCTCGCCGATGCGGCGATCGCGGCCAGCATCGAGCAGGCACAATCGTTCTGGCACTTGCGCAACCTCATCAGCGAGACGCAGCGCCCCGAGGGAGGGTCGATCAAGCACGACGTCTCGGTTCCGGTCGCGGCGGTGCCGGAATTCATCGAGGCGGCGAGCGCGGCGGTCCAAGCGCTCATTCCGGGCTGCCGTCCGGTACCGTTCGGCCATCTCGGCGACGGCAACGTGCATTTCAACGTGAGCCAGCCGGTCGGCGCCGACAAGGCGGAATTCCTCGCGCAATGGGGCGCGGTGAATGCCCGCGTCCATGAGATCGTCGGAAAATTCCACGGATCGATTTCGGCCGAGCACGGCATCGGCCGGCTCAAGCGCGATGTCCTGCCGCACGTGAAGGATCCGGTCGCGCTCGAGCTGATGCGCGCGCTCAAGCACACGCTCGATCCCAACTGCATCCTCAATCCGGGCAAGCTGCTGTGAAGCCCGCTGACTCGTGTCCCGGGCGCAGCGCAGCGCGGCGCGTAGCGCCGCGTCCGGGGAACGCTACCTAGATGTCCGACCCGAGAGCCTATCCGGATCGCCCGTTCCTCGCGGTGAGCGCCGTCGTGGTGCGCGACGGGCGCATCCTGGTGGTGCGGCGCGCGCGCCCGCCGGCGCAGGACCGCTACACGCTCCCGGGCGGCGTGGTCGAGGCGGGCGAGACTCTCACCGAAGCCATCCGGCGCGAAGTCGAGGAAGAGACCGCGATCGTCATCGAACCGGTCGACATCGCCGCCTACCGCGAGGTGATCGCCCGGGATGACGAAAATCGGCCCAAGCGCCATTTCGTCATCGTCGTATTCGCGGCGCGATGGCGCGCCAATGAGGCCAAGCCGAACGAGGAGATCGCCGAGGCGCGCTGGGTAAAGCCGGACGAGCTCGGGGATCTGCCGACGACGGAGGGCCTTGCTGGGATCGTCGCCCGCGCGCTCGAGCGGCTGCAAGCCTGACCCGACCCGGGTCGGCAACGCGCCTTGCGATCGGCAAATTGCCGGCGCATATCTCCGGCGCCATGATCGACAACAGGCTCATCCGCGTCATTGCGCTCTCCATCGTCGTCGCGGCGACCGGGGGCCTCGCGCGGGCCGCGGAGGGCGGACCACCGCCCTATCAGGCCGACCTGCAGCGGCTCGCCGAGATTCTCGGCGCGCTGCACTATCTGCGCGGTATCTGCGGCGCCAACGAAGGCCAGATCTGGCGCAACGAGATGCAGGCCCTGATCGATGCCGAGGCGCCGCCCGGCGAGCGGCGGGACCGGATGGTGGCGAGCTTCAATCGCGGCTATCGCGGATTTCAGCAGACCTATCGCAGCTGCACGCCGGCTGCCGATCTCGCGATTCGACGCTACCTCGACGAGGGCGCGAGAATCTCCCGCGACATCACCGCGCGGTACGCCAATTGACGTCGGCCGGCATGGCGATCAGCGGCGACCCTCCGCGACGCGTCGGCATTAACCTTCCCAAAAAGTGCGGACTAGGTTCACTGGGCGCCCATGCTAACCTGCGGATCGGGACGGCCGCGGGCGGGCGCCGCTTGCGGAGTGCTCTGCCGCGATGAGACTTGGCAGTCGAATCGCGAAGATCGAGGCCTGCTCAGTCCGGCGCTCAGCGCAGCTCCGGCACGGTCATTCGAGGTTGCATGATGAGCATGGGGATGCGTCCGGCTTGCGAACCGGTTCCCGATCACGAACAGAAGAAGCGCGCCCTCGGCTATCTGTGGGAGGCCTGGGCCGAAGCCCGCCTCGACGGGGTCGACGAGGACTGTTTGGCGCAGGCCTCGCTGTTCACCGCGCTCGCCGAGCTCGTCTCGACCTACGGCGAGGACGCCGCCGCGCGCTACGCCGAGGGCCTGCCGTCGCGCATCCGCAACGGCGAATTTTCCGTCGATCTGCGGCGGCAATAGCCCGCCCGCCTCCGTCCCGTTGCGTCCCGAAGTCGCACCCTTGCGGCACGCGGGCGCGGCGTCTTCAATGCAGCTGAAATGCCCGCCGTTTTCCGCATCGTTTCGATGTTGCTGGCGCTCGCGCTTTGGCCGAACGAGCCCAGGCTTCAGACTGCCGCGCCCGGCGCGGCCGGCGGCCGGATCGAGCGCCCGACGGGGACGCAAGGAGCCGCGGGCCCCGAGATCGTTCGCGACCTATCGCGGCTTCCGCCCGGCGCGGCGCGCACGCGCGAGCGTATCCTGGAAGCGGCCCGCACCGGCGATCTCGACAAGCTCTTGATCGTGATGCAGTCGAACGAGACGTTGCCGGTATTCTCGTTCGGCAATGAAAAGGACCCGATCGCGTTCTGGAAGGCCACCTACCCGGCCTCCGACGGGCTCGAGACCCTCGCGATCCTGATCCAGGTGCTGGAAACTGGCTTCGTCCATGTCCACACGGGCACGCCGCAGGAAATGTACGTGTGGCCGTATTTCGCCCATGTGCCGCTCCAACGGCTCACCTCGGAGCAGAAGGTCGAATTGTTCCGGATCGTCACCGGATCCGACTACAAGAAGATGAAGGAGTTCGGCGCCTACATCTTCTATCGCGTCGGCATCGCCCCGGACGGCACTTGGCATTTCTTCGTCGCGGGTGATTGAGGGCCGGACGTTTCCGCCGGAATGAGCGATTTTGCCCCCTACGCACCGTCTTCCGTACCGTGCCTAGGCCTTGAGGCGCGCGGGCGAGCGTCTTAGGTTCCCGGCAACCGACCGGCTGCGGGGGTCCGGCAAATATTCGGCAGGGCGTGAACATGCGGGCTGCGCTGCTTCCCGACCGGGGTGTCGTCAAAGTCGACGGCGAGGACGTGCGCCGGTTCCTCAATGGGCTCCTGACCTCCGACGTCACCAAGGTCGCGCCCGGGGCGCCGCGTTATGCCGCGCTGTTGACGCCGCAGGGAAAGATCATCGTCGATTGCATCGTGGTCGAGGCGCCGGCCAAGGACAGCGGCGGGTTTTTTCTCGATTGCCCGCGCGCACGGGCGACGGCGCTGGTCGACCGGCTGAATTTCTACAAGCTGCGCGCCAAGCTCCTGGTCGAGGACCTTTCGGAAATTCTCGGCGTGATGGCGGCGTGGAACGGCAGCGGCGCGACCGGCTGCGGCCTTGCCTACCCCGATCCGCGGCTGGCGGCGCTCGGGATGCGGATCATGCTGCGGCCGCATCTCGTCGAGCAAGCCGCGCGCGAGCTCGGCGTCGAGCTCGCCGCCGCCGCTTACGAAGCGCATCGCATCGCGCTCGGCGTGCCGCGCGGCGATGCCGATTTCGCCTACGGCGATGCATTCCCGCATGAGGCCGATCTCGACCAGCTCGCCGGCGTCGATTTCGACAAGGGCTGTTACGTCGGCCAGGAGGTGGTGTCGCGAATCGAGCATCGCGCTCGCGCTCGCACCCGGGTGATCCCGGTCGCCTACGACGGGCCGGCACCGCAGGCGGGGGCTACGGTCATGGCCGTCGAGAAAGCGGTCGGCACGATGGGATCGTCCGCGGCGGGCCGCGCGCTGGCGAGCCTGCGCATCGACCGCGTCGAGGAGGCGCTCGCCCAAGGTGCCAGCCTTCACGCTGCCGGCGTGCCGATCCGCCTTGCCAAACCCAGCTGGGCACGCTTCGCGTTCCCGGGCGAAGCGCAGGCGCTATCATGATCGCCGTGCCCCCACCACCGCATCCGGACGATCTTCTGCGCTGTCCGTGGCCCAGACAGGACCCGCTCTACGTCGCCTATCACGACCAGGAATGGGGCGTGCCCGAATTCGACGACCGTGCGCTCTACGAAAAACTCGTGCTCGACGGCTTCCAGGCCGGCCTGTCCTGGATCACCATTCTGCGCAAACGCGAGAATTTCCGGCGCGCCTTCGACGACTTCGATCCGGAGAAAATCGCGCGCTACAAGCCGGCAAAGGTCGCGCGGCTGATGGCGGATGCCGGCATCGTGCGCAACCGCGCGAAAATCGCGGGCGCGGTGCTCTCGGCGCGCGCCTATCTCGACGTCATGGACAAGGGCCCGGGATTCTCGACGCTGCTGTGGGGCTTCCTCGATGGACGGCCGAAACAAAACCGGTTCCGCTCGGTCTCGCAGGTGCCCGCGGAGACCGAGCTGTCCAAACAAATTTCCAAGGAACTCGTGGGCCGCGGCTTCAAGTTCGTGGGTCCCACCATCGTCTATGCCTTCATGCAGGCGACCGGCATGGTCAACGATCATCTGCTCGCGTGCTATCGCCATGCGCAATGCGCCAGGCTCGGCGATGGGTGAGCGGCATACGCGGCCTTCACCCTCCCACCCTTTGGTGGGGAGGGGAAGAGTATGCGGCCCGTGACCACGAGCACCCCGACCACTCCACGCAAGCGCAACGCGGGCGCGACGACGCACACGACCGCGCCGCGCGCCTGGCAGCGCATGCTGTCGGGCCGCAGGCTCGATCTGCTCGACCCTTCCGCGCTCGATGTCGAGATCGAGGACATCGCCCACGGGCTCGCCCGGGTGGCCCGCTGGAACGGCCAGTCCCGCGGCGCGCATATTTTCTCGGTCGCCCAGCACGCGCTCCTGGTCGAGTGCATCGCGCGGCAGCGCGAGCCCAATCTCGATCGGCGCCTGCGGCTCGCCGTGCTCCTGCACGACGCGCCCGAATACGTGATTGGCGACATGATCACGCCGTTCAAGGCGGTGATCGGCGATTCCTATCGGGCGGTGGAAGCCCGCCTCCATGCCGCCATCCGGATCCGGTTCGGGCTTCCCCCGGAGCTGCCGAGAGAAGTCCACCGCCTGATCAAGGCGGCCGACCAGGCTGCCGCCTATCTCGAGGCGACGCGGCTCGCGGGCTTCGATGCCGCCGAGGCGCAGCGTTTTTTCGGGCGCCCGCCCGCACTCGCGCCGTCGCTCGAGCGCGACTACCTGACGCCGTGGCCCGCCAACACGGTCGAGGCCCGGTTTCTCAAGCGCTTTCGCGAGCTCGCCGGCGAGTAATGCGCACTTTCAACTCGTCATGGCCGGGCTTGTCCCGGCTATCCACGGCTTGCGACATAGAGCCAAAATCGTGGATACCCGGCACGAGGGCCGGGCATGACGAGCCGCATCGCGATCCGGCCCGAGCCGGTATATATCGAGCCCGGGAATCGCCAAGGCAGGACTTATGATTCACGTTTGCTCGCTGGCGCGGCTGCATCCCACGGTCGAAGCGACCGGAGCCCGCCACGTCGTCACCCTGCTCAGGGACATCCACCTGGTCAGCCGGCCGAGCACAATTGCGCTCGACAATCATCTGGTGCTGGCGATGGACGACATCAGTGTCCCGCTCGAGGGTTATTCCGCACCGGCCGATGAGCACGTGAGCGAGCTGGTGAAATTCCTGCGCGGATGGGATCGGCGGGCGCCCCTGGTCATGCATTGCTACGCCGGCATCAGCCGGTCGACGGCGGGCGCCTTTGTGGCGGTGTGCGCGCTCAACCCGCACCGCGACGAGGCGGCGATCGCCAAGGAATTGCGCAGAGCCTCGCCCACCGCCACGCCCAACGCTCGGATCGTGGAGCTGGCCGACCGCCTGCTCGGCCGCGGCGGCCGCATGATCGGCGCCATCCAGGCGATCGGCCGCGGAATCGAGGCTTTCGAGGCCCATCCGTTCCGGCTCGACCTGGAGTGACGTTCGAGCCCAGGGGTTCCCGTGCCGGCCCGCGATGATACGATCAGCGGTCGGGTCGGCTTGGGGGGAACGATTGGCGCTCCTGTACCTGCTCGTGCTGGCAGTCCCGATCGCAATGATCGGCGCCTTGGTCGTGGCGGTTGCTGCGCACAATCGATTGACCCGCGTCGAAGCGCGCCTGCTGGCAATGGAGCGGCGGCTCGCGGATCTTGCGACAGCGGGCGGCGCAGGCGCGCCCGTCGTGCCGGCTCCCGCACCGGCACCTCAACCGCTTGCGCAGCCGCCGTCCGCAGAACCAGCTCCCCCGGAACCGGAATCGGCGTCCGCCATCCCGCCGGCTGCGGGCCCGCCAAGGCCTTCCGTTCCCAGGACGCCGCCACCGGCCGGCGCTGCTGATGCACCAGCCATACCGGGGTTCGAGGAGCGTTTCGGAACCCGCTGGACCGTGTGGGTCGGCGGGATAGCGCTGGCGCTCGGCGGCATTTTCCTAGTGCGTTACTCGATCGAGCAGGGCCTGATCGGGCCCGGCTTGCGAATCGTTTTTGGCGCACTGCTTGCCGCGGGACTGATGGCCGCGGGCGAATGGACGCGGCGCCGTGAAAACCTCTCGGGATTCATCGGTCTCCCCACCGCCCATATCCCCAGCATCTTGACGGCGGCGGGAACCACGGTGGCTTACGCCACCGTCTATGCGGCCTACGATCTCTACGGGTTCTTGCCGCCGGCCCCGGCATTTCTTCTGCTTGGCGCCGTCGCGCTGTCGACGCTTGCAGCGGCTCTGCTGCACGGGCCGGCGCTCGCGGCGCTTGGGCTGATTGGCGCGTATTTGACGCCGATCCTCGTCGCGGCGCCGGTGCCCAACTACTGGGCGCTGTACGTTTACCTCGCGTTCGTCACCGCCGCCGCCTTCGCGCTGGCGCGCGCGCGGCTGTGGCGCTGGCTCGTTATCGCAGCAATCGTGTTCGGGATGCTGTGGATTTTCCCCGGCGTCGATCGGCTGGCCAGCGATGCGATCGTTCCGCATGCGTTTCATGCGGTGATCGGGTTTGCACTCGTCGCGATCTTCATCGTGCCGGGTCTGGCATTGGGGCCGGAGCCGATCCCAGGCAGAATCGACGAGGTCGCCTCGACCGGGCTCGCCGCCTATCTGTCGGCGGCGGCCGTGCTCGTGCTGGCAACACGCCACGACGGCGCAGCTCTCGCCGCTTTTGCCCTGGTCGCCGCCGCAACCGTGGGAATTGCCTGGCGCGCGGAGGCGGCGATCCCGGCGGTCGCCGCGAGCGGCCTCTTGACCGCGCTGGTGCTGGCCGACTGGGCAGTGCCGGCCGTGTTCGAACAGCTCATCTTGCCGGGCGGACCGGCGGCGGGCGCGGTTCCCGAACCCCGATTCCGGTCGGTCGAGTGGCATCTGATGTTCGGAGGTACGTTTGCGGTGTTGTTCGGTGCGGCCGGTTTCCTGGCGCAGGGCCGGTCGCAAGGCGCATCGGCGCCGATGGTGTGGGCGGCGACGGCGGTGCTGGCACCCATCGCAATTCTCATGGCGCTCTATTACCGAATCGCCGGCTTCGAGCGTTCCATTCCGTTCGCGAGCTTGGCGCTGCTGCTCGCAGCGCTCTACGCCACCGCGACCGAGATATTGGGAAGACGCAGGACTCTTCCGGGGCTTGCCGCCGCGGGTGCGATCTTCGCAAGCGGCGCCGTTGCCGCGCTGGCGCTGGCGCTCACGTTGGCGCTCGAGCGCGGATGGCTCACAATTGGTCTCGCCTTGATGGTTCCGGGGATTGCCTGGATCGCCGAGAAGCGGCCGTTGCCGATCCTGCGGTGGGTCGCGGCCATTGTCATGTTGCTGGTGCTGGCGCGCGTCGGCTGGGAGCCGCGAATTGTCGGGCGCGATGTCGGCACCACGCCGATCTTCAATTGGTTGCTTTATGGCTATGGCGGACCTGCGACTGCGTTCTGGCTGGGCGGTTATTTGCTTCGCCGCCGGGCCGATGATCTCCCCACGCGAATGCTGGAATCCGCGGCCATCTTGTTCACGGTGCTTCTCGCTTTCACGGAAATCCGTCATTGGATGACCGGCGGCGATATGTACCGCCCGCACAGCAGCCTGGATGAGCTCGGGCTTCAAGTCTCGACCGGGCTCGCCATCGCCATCGGACTCGAGCATGTGCGCGCGAGAACCGGCAGCGTGGTTCACGATGCGGGCGCGCTGGCGGTCGCGGGCCTTACCGCGCTGGCTATCGTAGTGGGCCTGGGCATCACGCAAAACCCGCTTTCGACCGGCAGAGAAGTCGGCGGACCGTTCTTGAATTCGATTCTGCTCGCGTATGGGTTGCCGGCAATGCTGGCCGCCGTGCTCGCTTTGGTCGCGCGCGGGAGGCGGCCGCAGGAATATCGCGTCACCGCCGCGGTTTTCGCCGTCGGCCTGACACTCGGTTATCTCAGTCTCGAAGTGATGCGGCTCTACCAAGGGTCGGTGCTGAGCTTGCGTGAGATCACGGAGGCCGAGCAATACACCCATTCGGCGATCTGGCTGTTGTTCGGGGTTGTTCTGCTCTTCGTCGGGATTCTGTTGCGGTCGCAGCCGGCGCGGCTTGCCTCCGCGGCGGTGATCCTGATCACGGTCGCCAAAGTATTCCTGCTGGATCTCGCCGGCCTGCAGGGCGTGTTTCGCGCCCTGTCGTTCCTCGGCCTCGGACTGGTGCTGGTCGGGATCGGTTGGCTTTATCAGCGTTTGCTGTTTCCACGGCCAACGGCGGCCCGGGCCTCCGCGGCACCGGAACCCAGTCCGAGTTCCTGAAATCAGGACATCGGGGAAAGCCGGGGCGGCTCACGTGTCCCGGCTTATGCGTTCCCGGATCTCAAGCAGGAGACAGCCGTCACTACCGGCTGGTCGAGGCGGCGAGTTCCGGCTGGATCGAGCGCGGCCGCGAGTTCTTGACCAGTTCGGCGCGGCCGCCCCGATTCGTGAACTGACAGGACGCGAAGCCCAGCCCGGAAATCGAGCCGCGGAAGCTCTGGATGTCCGTGCGGTAGAGATCGAAGCACGTCTCGAACCCGCCCATCAGGCCGCAAATCGTCTGGCCGCGCACCCGCAGCGTCCCGGGCGGCAGCGTCACATAGCGCGCGCCGCTGGCGCCCCCGAAGCGGACGATCCCCGATACCGAGCCGTCGGGATGGACGCGGCCCGCGCCCGACGTGCCTTCGAAGCAATTGAACGAGAACAGCTTGCCGATGACGAAGCGGCGCGCTTCATCGGCGTTCATTGGACCGGCGAATGCCGGCATCGCCACAAGCACGCCGGCCAGTACGATCGCGAGACGCACGAGCATTGGGAGCAACCCCCTGTTAACCACGAATCCGAGCCGATGATGCCCCACGATCATGGACAAATCCTGAATAGGTTTACCCGATTTTCACCACAATTCGACCCCGCACTCGGCCGGCCAAAATCGCGCCCGCCGCATCGGGCACCCCGGCGAGGCCGATTTCGGTGGTCATCGCCGCGAGCTTGCCGCGATCGAGGTCGGAGGCCAAGCGGCTCCAGGCTTCGCGGCGCAGCACTTGCGGACACATCACCGAATCGATGCCGAGCAACGAAACGGCGCGCAGGATGAACGGAGCGACGGAGCCCGGCAGATCCATGCCGCCGGCCAATCCGCACGCCGCCACGGCGCCGCCGTATCGGGTCATGGAGAGCACATTGGCGAGCGTGGTCGAGCCGACGCTGTCGATGCCGCCGGCCCAGCGTTCCTTGCCCAGCGATCTCGGCGTCCCGGCGAGCTCCGCGCGATCGATGATTTCCGCCGCGCCGAGCCCCTGGAGGTATTCGGATTCCTGCGGCCGCCCAGTCGAGGCAACGACGTGATAGCCGAGCCTGCCGAGGATCGCGATCGCAACGGAACCGACTCCGCCCGCGGCTCCGGTCACCACGACGGGCCCGCGCGCCGGCACGATGCCGTGCCGCTCGAGCGCCAGCACCGCGAGCATCGCGGTATAGCCGGCGGTGCCGATCGCCATCGCCTCGCGCGCGGTCATTCCCGGCGGCAGCGGCACCAGCCATTCGCCCTTGACGCGCGCCTTCTCGGCATGGCCGCCGAGATGGGTCTCGCCCACGCCCCAGCCGTTGAGGATGACGGGGTCGCCCGGCTTCCACTCGGGGTTCGTCGAGCTTTCGACCACGCCGGCGAAATCGATGCCCGGAATCATCGGGAAGCGGCGCACCACCGGCGCCTTGCCGGTGATCGCAAGGCCGTCCTTGTACTTTGGCCCTGCTCGGCCTTGTCGATGCGGATCGCCTTGAAGGACAAGATGCGCTCCTTGCCGGACCCTCGCTTCGAGGCGGGGAAATTGGCCCGGACGCGCCTGCGACGCAAGGGCGCAGAACAGACTTACCGGCTCGCGCGCTTCACCTCCCCCTCAAAGGGGGAGGTCGACCGCCTTGGCGGTCGGGAGGGGGTTGTGATCCCCTCCCCATCCCTCCCCTTTCCAAGGGGAGGGAGGAGAACGCGGCTCGCTCGGAGCCGACGACGATCACTTGGTGGCCGGCTCCGCTACGCAGTCGCGGGGAGCGGGCGCGCGACCGGCTTCTCGACGATCGGCAGGTTGATGAGCGCGGAGAGCACGCCGAACAGCACCGAGATCCACCACACCGCGTCATAGGATCCGGTGCGCTCGAACAGGATGCCGCCGAGCCAGACCCCGAGGAAACCGCCGACCTGGTGGGAAAAGAACGCGAAGCCGAACAGCATGGCGAGCCAGCGGGTGCCGAACATCAGCGCGACCAGCCCCGAAGTCGGCGGCACGGTGGAGAGCCACAACAGGCCCATGGCGGCGCCGAAGGCGAGCGTCGCCGGCGTGCTCGCCGGCAGCAGGACGAACGCCGCGAACGCGGGCGAAATAGATCCCGGAGAGCAGATACGGTTTCGACATGCGGCCGCCGAGCCAGCCCGCGCCGAGCGAGCCGACGATGTTGAAGAGGCCGATGGTGGCCAGCGTCCAGCCGCCGACCTCGGCGGACAAGCCGCGGTCCACCAGATAGGACGGCAGATGCACGGTGATGAAGGCGAGCTGGAATCCGCAGGTGAAGAAGCCGAGTACCAGCAGCACGTAGCTGCGATGACCGAACGCCTCGGCGAGCGATTGTTTGATCGATTGCGAGGGCACGCCGCCGAGCGCCGCCGTCGCGCCCGCGCGCGGAGTGGCGAGCGCCAGCGACAGCGGCAGGATCAGCAGCATCAGCGCCGAAAAGATCACGAGCGCCGTCTGCCAGCCGTACAGGTCGATGAACAGCACGCCGAGCGGCGAGAACAGGAACTGGCCGAACGAGCCCGCGGCGGTGCCGGCGCCCAGCGAGAGCGAGCGCCAGGATTCCGGCACCAGCTTGCCGAAGGCGGCGAGCACGATGTTGAAGGAGCAGCCGGAAAGCCCGAAGCCGATCAGCACGCCGGCGCTAAGATCGAGCAGGCCGGGCGTGCGCGCGTTCGCCATCAGGACGAGCCCGAGCGCGTAGAGAATCGCGCCAGCGCTGATCACCCGCACGGTGCCGAAGCGGTCGGCGATGGCGCCGGCGAAGGGCTGGCCGATGCCCCACAACAGGTTCTGGATCGCCAGCGCGAAGGCGAATACGTCGCGGCCCCAGCCGTTCGCCTCCGACCAGGGCTTGAGGAAGAAACCGAGCGTCGATCGCGGCCCGAAGGTCAGGATCGCGATCAGGCAGCCGCAGAGGACGATCACGGCCGGGGTGCGCCACGCGGGCCGCGCGGCGGGGGAGGCAGGGAAAAGAATCATTGCCGGCGGTCTTCGGGCGCGCGCGCCTTCCCGATTGCTGCGGGCCGGAAGCTAGCAAACCGCCCTGCCTCTCGACACTGAAACGTTCTGATGGAGGCCATGAGTTTCATGAATGCCGAAAGGCGCCGCGAGCGAATGCGGGGGAATGGGTCGAACGCGAGAGCGAAACCCATCGCGGCAAGCAAAAGCGGCGAAAACCGGCGTTTTGCGGAGGTATATTTTTTACGAAATGCAGGCAGATCAGGGTGTTAAGGCCATTCAATTCGTCAAGTTGCGTGTTTTGGTTGTCATTACCAATATTTGCAATTCAAACACTATAGGAAAGGCGTGCGCAGCGCCTCCCCGCCGCCGGACCATCGCTTTCGGTTCCCCGCCGGTGGGCAAGGCGCGCGTCGGCGCGCCGTTGCCCAATCTACAGCTTCGCGGCGGCTTCCGCGGTCATCTGCGCGCTGCCCCAGCTCGGCGCGTCGGCGCCGTCGCCCCAGCGGCGCGGGCGATAGAACGTGTGCACGCCGACCCGGTAGAGCTTGTGCATGGTGCGCGCCCACCACGGATGCACCCAATAGGCGTGGTAATGCGTCGCCTTGCCGACCTCCGGCAGCCACAGCCTGCCGTCGAGCGTCGCACTGGCGATGCGCGTGGCGCGCTCCATGGCGTCGGGCTCGTGGATCGCCTTCGATCGGCCGTCGCACGCGAAGGTGAACTGGCAGGCGAGATGGCGGTGCGCGTTCTGATAGACGACGCCGCAGACGTCGTTGGGATAATACCCGGAGAACACCCGGTTCATCACCACCTGCGCGACCGCGATCTGGCCGCGCACGCTCTCGCCGCGGGCTTCGAAATAGACGGCATTGGCGAGACATTTTTCGGCTTTCGCCCGTACCTTGCCGTCGAGGCCGAGCCGCTCGGCCGGGCTCTTCGGCCGGCGTCCCTCGCCGGTCACCTCGCCCTTGCCGGCGATCGTGAC
>VAZU01000292.1 GCA_005884745.1 Alphaproteobacteria bacterium | reverse complement strand
ATGATCGTCCGGGCGGCCTCGAGGTCGGCCTGAGATTTCAAGACGACGCTGGGCCGAACGCCGACTTCGGTGATCCGATACTTGCCGTCGACGTTTTCCAGCAGGCCTTCGGCGGCGCTCTCATAAGCCGCAAACTGTACGCCTTTGCTCTGGGCCAACGACAGGAACGTCAGCATCAAGCAGGCATTCAGCGCGCCGACCAACAGCTCTTCGGGGCTCCAGACGCCCGGCTCTCCCTTGAATTCAGGAGGACTGCCGACGTCCATTTCGGGCTTTCCGGGTGCGGACGCCCTGCCGCGGCGAGCACTGTTCCAGACCAAGCTGTTGTTATAGCGGAACGACTTGTATGCTTTCTTAGCTTCCACGTGAGCCTCCAAGGCTGGAGCTGGGTTGCTCCGGAACGTAAGATCGTGGATGCCCGGCACAAGAGCCCGCCCCGGACTTGACCCGGCGCCGGGCACGACGACTGAGAGGTAGCGGCCGTCGGTCTCATACGGCGGCGCCGGCCTTGATCGCCTGGCCCATCAGGGTTCGTCCCAGCGACCACACCGCGCCCGGGACGCGGTGCGCGTCGGCGATGACCGCCGCGAACGCCCGCTCGATCCACTCGCAATCCGCTTCGGAAATGATCAGGGAGGGCAGAAGTTTGATCGTATGAATGCCGTGCCCGGCGACTTGGATGAGAATGTTGTGGTGCTGGAACAGCGGAATGGTGATGAGCTGGCAGAACAGGCCGGTGTTCACCGCCTCGAGCGCGTTCCAGGACGCCTTGAGCTTGAGCGAGCGCGGCGCTCCGAACTCGATGCCGATCAGCAAGCCCTTGCCGCGGACCGCCTTGATCAGCTCGTGCTGCCGCGCCATTCGGGAGAACGCGGCGAGCAGCCGCTCGCCGAGCCGCGCGGCATGCTCGGTCAGGCGCTCCTGCTCCATCACTTCGAGCGTCGCAAGTCCGGCCGCCATCGCCAGGTCGTTCTTGGCGAAGGTCGAGCCGTGCACGACCGCCCGGTCCATGCGGTCGAACACTTTGTCGAAAATCCACTTCCGGGTCAGCACCGCGCCGACCGGCACGTGCCCGCCGGACAGCGATTTCGCCAGCACCACCATGTCGGGCTCGACGCCCCAGTGCTCGACCGCCAGAAACCGGCCGGTGCGCCCGATCCCGGTCTGAACCTCGTCGGCGATCAGCAGGGTCCCGTGCTTGCGGCAGAGCTCCGCCGCGCCTTGCAGATAGCCGTCTTCCGGCAGATTCACGCCCTTGCCCTGGATCGGCTCGACCACGAAGGCCGCGACATCGCGCGCGGCGAGCACCCGTTCCAGCGCCGCGAGATCGTTGAACGGGATCTCGATGCAACCCGGCAGCAGCGGCTCGAACCCTTGCCGGAACGTCGCATCGCCGTTGATCGACAGCGCCCCATAGGTGAGGCCGTGGAACGCGTGGCTGCAATACACCAGCCCGGGGCGGCCGGTCGCGCTGCGGGCGAACTTGAGCGCCGCTTCCACGCTCTCCGTGCCGGAGTTGGCGAAGAACACCTTTTGCAGATAGGGCGCGTAGCGGAGCAATCGCTCCGCCAGCACGCCGGCCAGGGTCGAGACCTCCATCTGCACGAGATTGGGCAGGTCGCTGTCGAGCACGCCCTTGAGGGTTTCGCGTAAAGATGGATGATTGCGGCCGATCGCGAACACGCCCCACCCGCTCAGCAGGTCGAGGTAGCGTTTGCCGTCCTGGTCGAACAGGTACTGACCGCGTCCGGCACGGAAGCGGACGTCGAAGCCGATGGTCTTGAGCACGCGCACCATCTGCCCGTTGAGATGGCGCGTATGCAGCGCGTAGCGCTCCGCCTCCCGCTCGGCGAACAGCGCCGCGGCGTCCAAGGCCATGCTAGTCTCCCCTCGGCGGCCGGACACCCACCGGGGCCGGCCGACGCGAATTAGAGCCGTGACGGGAGGGCGGCGCAAACTTCCCCTCCGGAAGAGGTAAATTCACGAATTCCAGCGCGGGACCGTCCCCCCGCGCGGGTCCGCCCTCTGGCAATAATGCAGCCGGCGATGGATGGAAATAGGGCTTTGGGACTACGGGCGGGGGAATCGGGACAGGACATGCGAAAAGCTTGGTCGATCGCTGCGGCGCTGGCGCTCGTCGGGGGTCCGGCGCTCGCCGCGGATCCCACCGGAAACTGGCTGGTCAAGGACCAGACCGCCGTCATTCGCATCGCGCCCTGCGCCGATGCTCTTTGCGGTACCATCGCCTGGACCTCGCAGCCCGGGCTGGACGAGAACAATCCCGACCCGGGCAAGCGTGATCGCCCGATCGTGGGCACGCAGATCATCGTCGGGATGAAGCCCGCCGGCGGCAATCGCTGGGACGGCGAAATCTACAATCCCGAGAACGGCAAGACCTATTCCGGGCACATCATCCTGCTGAGCCCCGATGTGCTGCGCATCGAGGGCTGCCTGCTGATTTTCTGCGGCGGCGAGAATTGGACGCGCTCACGGTGAAGGCCGCGGCCGTGAAATCCGGGAAACCGTTCCCGGATTACGCGGCGCAGGCCACACGCGGCGCGCCCCGCGGCTTGATCGGGAGCAAAGCCCCCATGCCGCCGACGCGACCGGGGACGTCATTCATGTGCCGCGACTTTGATGGGTAGAATGAGGTGAAAACTTGCGCCGATTCAACGATGGAACGGCTGATGGATAATCCCATACCGGTCCCATGCAGCTTCGTAGTAAAGAACGCGTTGAAGATCTGGTCCGCCTGCTGCAGGGGCAGCCCCACGCCGGTATCGCTGACGGACACCATAAGTTGCTCGTTTTCCGCTCTCCGCGACTTGATGGCAAGCTCGCGCGTTCCACCTACATCCTTCATAGCGTCAATGCTGTTGCTGATGAGGTTCATCATGACTTGCTGCAATTGCACGCGATCTCCGATGACCTGGGGAAGATCTGCCGCCAGCTCCGTCCGAACTGATATGGAGTATCGTGCGACCTCGCTGCGCAGGAGAACGATCATCTCTCGAACAACTTCGTTGACATCCAGCAACTCCCGTTGCGGAGTACCCTTCTTGAAGAGCAGGCGGATCCGGCTGATGATTTCCGCCGCATGCGTTCCGTCCTTCACCATATCCACTGCGGCTGCGCGCGCCTCTTCGAGATTTGGGGTGTCGCCGGCGAGCCAGTGCAGGCAAGCCTGGGCGTTGGTGACGGCGGCGGAAATCGGCTGATTCACTTCGTGCGCCAGGGAGGCGGTCAGCTGCGCCATGGTGGTCACCCGGTTGACGCGTGCGAGATCCGCCCGCGCTTCACGCAGAGCTTCTTCGGCGCGCTTCTGCTCCGACAGGGAGGCGATCGACGCGAAGGCCAGAATGACGAAGGTAATGCCGGCAACCGCCAGCGCCAGGCTGGTTTGATCGAGACTTGCATTGAATTGGGCCTCGTGAACCGGGCCGTGAGCGGCAAAAATGGCGGCCCGCATCCCCGTGTAGTGCATGCCGGAGATGGCCAGGCCCATGACGACCGCCGCAGCGAGCTTTTGCCAGAGATCCGTGGTTCGGAATGCCAGCCATAGTGCCGCCGTCGACGCGCCGATCGCTATGACCACAGACAGCGCGACGAATAGCCGGTCGTAGCTGAGCTCGGCGTGCACCCGCATTGCCGCCATGCCGGTGTAATGCATGGCCGCAATGCCAAGTCCCATGAAGATGCCGCTGAGAACCAGGGGAAGCGGCGATGCGCTCCGGCGACTGATGACGTAAAAGCCGCCGCCGGTTGCGAAGATCGCCACCAGGAGCGAAAGAATGGTCAATCCGATGTCGTAGGACGTCGGTGTCGGCATGACGAAGGCGAGCATGCCGATGAAGTGCATCGACCATATTCCGCCTCCCATTGTGATCGCAGCCGCTACCAGCCAGACGCGCCGCGCAAGTCCCCGGGCGGCCCCCACGTGCCTGCCGAGATCGAGGGCGGTGTAAGACGCCAAGCAGGCGACCAGAACGGACAGGGCGACGAGATACGGATCGTATGTTCCGGTAACGACCATCGGGACCGCGCCAATTTTCGGACCAGAGA
This sequence comes from Alphaproteobacteria bacterium, assembly GCA_005884745.1. GTDB lineage: Bacteria > Pseudomonadota > Alphaproteobacteria > Rhizobiales > Xanthobacteraceae > AP-16. Next base: position 1,705 of record VAZU01000292.1, on the reverse strand, counting down.
CCAGCGGGCGACGAATCCGCCGGCTCACCTGCAAGTGCAGTCGGCAACGTCATTGGGCGCAAGGCCGACCTTGGCCGACATTTCCCACATGACTTGGTTCGCGAGCTTCAGGATGCTCCTTCGGCACTTTCCTCGCAAGGTAGGGCTTGCACGGTCCGGCACGGCACTGCGTTTCCGGTGTCAAGGCCGTCCAATGTCCTCTTGCTTCCGCACGTCAGCGGGTTCCGGTGCGAGGCGCAAGGCATCCAGCGACCGCCCGAAGGGCCGCTTGCCCGGCCGCAAATCCGGCACGGGCTCTACAACCTGAGTAGCCTCGATCGCCGCGCGTATCGACGCGATCGGCCCATTCTGGAACTCCGGGCAGTCGCGCCATCCAACTAGCCGATAGCGGTGATCACGTGGGCTCTTACGCGACCTTCGATCGAACCCATTGCAAATCGCCGCGCCAATGCTTCGGTCGCCTCCTGCGTGGCGTCTTCCAGGCTTGCTGCATCACGAGCCACGATTTCATTCCTCAACGGAGTTCCTTGACAGTAGGCAATCGCAGCATCGCGCGGCGAGCGCGCCCTGCTCGTATCATCGCGCGTCTCGACGCAAATCGGTGATCGGGAGCAGGAGGGAAGACGCTGCCAGCGCGGTTCCCGTCAGCACGAAACGGCGCGACACTGGCGACACCACAATGGGCCTCGATCCTGCATTGCGCGAGCACTACAAATCGCCGGCAGCCGCCGGTAAGAAATCCATCAGTTCAGTTATCACAGCAGAGGTGTGTCGGGTTCGGAGAATCAGGACAGCCGTCAACCGCCGCCGATGACCCTGAGCGTCACTTCAAGCGATCGCGGATCTTGTCGAGCCCTGCGTGCGCGCAGCCGTCGTCGAGCTTGGCCCCGGGCGCGCCGGCTGCGCCGATGGAGCCGATGACCTCGTCGCCCAGCTTGATCACCACGCCGCCGCCAAAGAACATGACGTGCGGCAGCTTGGCGAGCGGCGCGATCGAGTCCTCGCCTTTCGCGCGCTCGGCCAAGGCGAGCGTGTCATTCTTGAACGATACGCTCGTATAGGCCTTGTCGTGCGCGCTATCGAGCGAGTGGATGCCGGTGCCGTCGCCGCGCAACGTCACGATCGTGGCGCCGTCGGCGTCGAGCACGACCGCGGTTTCGTGGTAACCCTGCCTGGCACAGGCCGCGACCGTCTCGCTCGCCGCTTCGACCGCGAGCGCCGCGGGAATCCGATGCGTCGTCAACGTATCCGCCCAAGTTGTCGACGCGCCGACTAATGTACCAGCCGCCACCATCGCCATTTTGCACATGTGTTTCATGATCTGCCTCCCTCGACCGACATTCCCAAGATGATCTGCGAACTGGCACAAATATACTCAGTTCCCCGGCTTGCCTGCAACGCGGACGCGCGGCGTGGACAGCCACCAGCAGTCCTCGCAGCGCACGGACGAACTGGTCGGTTCGAGCCATTTGGCTTGGGGCTGCCGGATGTCGGCGCCTGGCACTTCTGCGACCTTCTGCGACACGGGAAGGATGTCCGCTTTCAGCCCCGGAGGCGGACATTCGCGGGCTGTCGCGGCGCCCGTTTATGAGTTCAGGATCTTAAGTTTTTTCTTGTTCCCGCGGCGGTTCCATCACCTGGCGGGAACAACTCGCCCGCCGCCATCGTGCACAGCAGCAGGCGAGCGCCATCAACTTGCCCATGC
>VAZU01000058.1 GCA_005884745.1 Alphaproteobacteria bacterium | reverse complement strand
TCCTAAGCAAACTCGGATACAAGCTGACTGCTTATTGGGAAGAAGGTTTCACGCTCAGCAATGGCGAAGATGCTTATCTTACATTTGTGCAAGTGAAGGAAAAATATGCATCGCACAATTATAATAGGTCCGGTGTCGGTCTGAATCATCTTGCTTTTAGGGTGAAAGGCAGAAGTCTCGTTGATTCGATCAGGCAATACTGCTTAGACAACAACATTACCTGTCTCTACGACGAAAGGTATCCTTTCGCCAACGGCGGCAACGACTATTACGCCCTCTACGTAGAGGACCCAGATCGCATTAAAGTTGAGTTTGTAGCCACTTGAAACAATTCAACCGAGCCGCACGCGCAGATGTGCAACGGTTGAACCTTGGTACCAGGGCTTTTTGCTGGCTCGTCAATGTCCGCTATTGGCGCGACTGCGACATCGTGCTGTGCCCCTTGGAATTCCGCTTGCGGGGCCCAAGCGGACGTTTAGCGGAAACACCCGAAGGACCGGGTTTGACCCGTCTGCGACATTGGCCGGATCAAAGTCCCGCAGTGCAGCAAGTTGTTCCGTGATGTGCTATCGGTGGGGGCAGAGTTCGTGGCCGGGGCTCGCAGTGCTTCCTTCGATTGATAACAATTCAGGTCTGCCACACGGACTCCCCCGACCGCTCTGCGAGAGGCTGAGCATGCGGCAAACCGACCGGCGGCCACCGAAGAAGGCGGAAGCCCCAATGTTCGGCATGAGGCGGCGAGTCACCGCCATCTGCGGTGCAGCCACAGCCATTGCTCGGGATGTTCGCGCACCCAGCCCTCGACCACCGCGGTGATCGCCTGCATGGTGGCCTCGACGTCGATCCTGCCGCCGGCGTCGCGCGGCGCCTCGATCGCTTCGCTGATCTCGGCGCGGAAGCGCCCGCCGGGGAGGCGGATGGCGCGCACGCCGTGAATCGGGCAATCGAAATGCCGGGCAAGGCGCGCGATCAGCGGATTGGCTTTGCAGCGCCGGCCGAAGAACATCACGTCCACGCCCTGGCCGAAATGCTGGTCGACCAGCATGCCGACGTGCACGCCCTTCTCCAGCGCGCGCGCAACCCGGATGGGCGCGGCGCGATCGCTCGGGATCAGCTCACCCATGCTGACCGACCGCAACGGGATGATCGCTTCCGCGACCGCGCCGAGGTTCGGCCGCCGGTACACCACCGCGGCGGGCATGTCGTAGGCGCTGGCTGCAAGCGGCGGGAGCTCCCAATTGGCGAGATGCGCGGCGAATACCAGGGCCGGCTTGCCGTCGTCGCGAAGCCGCAAGAACAGCTCCACCGATCTCGGGGTGAACTCGATGCGGCCGGCATTGGGCCGCTCGGAATCGTAATCCCACAATCGGTCGAGATGCGCGAATTCCGCGCCGACGCGTCCGAGATTGTCCCACACGCCGGCCAGGATCGCTTCGATCTCGGCGGCGGATTTTTCCGGAAACGCCGCGACGAGATTGGCGCGCCCGGTGCGGTGCTCGGGCAGCCAGGGGCCCAGCATGCGCATGAGCTTGCCGGTAAAGTTCGCCATCCGGTCCGGATTGGTCCGGCGCAGGAGCTTGAGCACCGCCGCGGCGGCAAAGCCGATGAGCGCGTCGACGGCTCGCCCGAGATACCGGGCGTAACGTTGCAACCGACGGCGGAAGGCGCTCCTCATAAGCTGCGCGCCTAGAAATGCACGACGATCTTGCCGAATACCTGCCGGCTCGCCAGCCGTTCGAGGCCCGCCGCGAAATCGGCAAGCTCGACCTCGGTGTCGATCACCGGGGTCAGCCCGGCAGCCATTTTGACGAGGCTGTCGCGGATGTTGCCCATGGTGGCGCCGAACGAACCGAAGATCCGGTATTGCTGCTGGAACAGCTGCATCAGGTTGAGCGTCGTGCTCGGGCCGGAGGTCGCGCCGCACGTCACCAGGCGTCCGCCGCGCTTCAACGCCAGGAGTGAGCCGTTGAAGGTATCCGCCCCGACATGCTCGAATACCACGTCGACGCCTTTCTTGCCCGTGAGCTTGCGCACCGCATGCTCGAACCGGTCGGTGCGATAATTGACGACGTGGTCGGCGCCGAGCTCTTTTGCCTTGGCGGCCTTGGCGTCGTCGCCGACCGTGGTGATCACCGTGCAGCCGATCGCCTTCGCCATTTTGATGGCAGCGGTGCCGATTCCCGAGCCGCCGGCATGAACCAGGATGGTCTCGCCCGGCCGAAGCTTGGCATTGTCGAACAGCATGTGCTCGACCGTCGAGAACGCGATCGGTGCGCAAGCGGCATCGCGAAACGCGACGCCTTCCGGTACCCGGATCACGAGCCGGACGGGGAAGTTGAGGAGGTCGCGAGCAAAGCCGTCGACATGAAAACCGAGAATGCCCTTGACGTTTTCGCAAAGGTTGTCCCGGCCCTCGCGGCAGGCCCGGCATTCTCCGCAGGTGAGCGCGCCATACATGACGACGCCGTCCCCGACACCAAAACCGGTTACGCCGGGTCCCACTGCCGCGATCTCGCCTGCGGCTTCCGCGCCGACCACCAGCGGCAGCTTGCGTTTGGCGAACGCCATGCCGCGCCAGCCCCACACGTCGATGTGATTGAGCGCCACCGCGCGGATCCGAATCTGCACCTCGCCGACGGCCGGCGCAGGCGGCGGGGGCGCCTCCCGCAGCTCGAGCTTGCGGTCGGCAACGAGGGTCAGCGCTCGCATCGGTCTCGACGTGTGGAAATCGCGCGGGAAGCTCCGCACGGAATGATGGATGGTCCCGTCAACGAACGGTGCTCCAAGCGGCTGCGGATCTCCGTGGAGACCGAGCCGTCACGACGGTTCGCGCCCCATGACCAGCGACACGTTCTGGCCGCCGAATCCGAAGGAATTTGACAGCGCATGACGGACGCCGGCATCACGTGCGACGTTCGGCACCACGTCGAGCGGGATGGCGGGGTCCGGGATCTTATAATTGATCGTCGGCGGAATGCGCTGATGCTCGAGCGTGAGCAGGGTGAAGATCGCCTCCACCGCCCCCGCCGCCGACAGCGTGTGCCCGATCATCGACTTGTTCGACGAGATCGGCACTTGCTTGGCTCGCTCGCCGAGCACGGCCGACACTCCGATATATTCCATCTTGTCGTTTTCCGGCGTGCCGGTGCCATGGGCGTTGATGTAATCGATGTCGTCGGGGTCGAGCCCGGCGTCGGCGATGGCGTTGTGAATGCTGCCGATGATCGGCTTGCCGTCCGGGCTCGAACGGGTGCGATGGAACGCGTCGGCCATTTCCCCGCAACCTTCGATGACGCCGAGGATCCTGGCGCCGCGGGCCTTGGCCGCGTCGTAGCTCTCGAGCACCAGCGCGCCGGCGCCTTCGGCCATCACGAAACCGTCGCGGTCCTTGGCAAACGGCTTCGCCGCTTGCGCGGGGGGCTCGTTGTGGGTCGAGAGCGCGGAGAGCAGCGAGAAGCGCACCACGGATTCCGGATTGATGGAGCCGTCGGTCGCGACGCATAGCGCCGCGTCGACCTCGCCACGGCGGATCGCCTCGAATCCTAGCTGAATCGCGCTCGCGCCGGAGGCGCAGGCGGTGGACAGCGTGATCGGGGAGCCTTGGGTGCCGAACCTCGCGGCAAGGTGCTCCGCCACCGAGCCGAACAGGAGGCGCTCGTGATAGCTGCGAAACCCGCCGCTCGAAGCCAAGCGCAGCAATTCGTCGTAATCGACTGCGTCATCGGCTCTCGCCGCCGTGGCGAGCGCCCGGCGTTGCGGCCATTCGATCTCGACCGGCGCCACCGCAAGGAATAAAGGTCCGGGAAAATGTTTGGCGCCGCCGATCTCCGCCTCGCCGATCGCCTCCTCGATGACCATCTCGGCGAGGCGCTCCGCCAGCGCCGGGGCACAGAACGGCTCGGCCGGCACGAAATCGATGGTGCCGGCAACCTTGGTCCTCAGGCCGTCGGTCGAGAAGCGCGTGATCGCCCGAATGCCGGACTGGCCCGCGGTGAGGCGCCGCCAGTTCTCGGTCTTGCCGGCTCCGAGCGAGGTGACGACGCCTATTCCCGTCACCACCACGATGGGGCGGCCCGCCTTATCCCGCGTGGGTTGCATATGCCGGATCCTTTTGCTCAATGGGCGGCCTCGACCAGGGCCATGCCCTCTCCCCGCCAGTGCCCGACGCCGGTCACGACCGCCTGGGCCAAGGGGCCCTCCATCGCCCGCTCGACCGGCGATTCGTTACACGGCGGGAACAATATGCCATGGCGCACCGCAAGGGCCGCAAGGGCAATGTTCATCGGGAACTGCCCTTCCATGCCGTGCCCGATACGGCTGCCGGTCGCGCGAACGGCCGCTTCGGGGTGCTCGGCCAGGAAGCGCTGCTCCTCGCCGGTCGGCGGCTCGACCCCGGTTGCCCCGGACAGAATAGCGTAACGGCCGGCCTGGAGCCGGTGCTCGACCGGTTCCCACATGCGGCGCAGCGCATCCGTTACCGCGCCCGCATCCCGGCCGGTGCGGCCGGAAAGCACGAGCGAAAGCCGGGCAAACGGCTCCGCGCCGCGCGCCTCGGCATGTTGGCGTTCTTCCAGGACCAGAAAAGCGCCGACCGAGGCGGGCGCAAATCCCGGGTTCGACCGGCGCGACCAGACCGGCTGATACATGTTCTTGAGGACGAAGCCGCCGAATTCGTAGAGCAGCAACAGATCCTTGCGCTCCGCATTGTGCGCGCCGCCCACCAGCGCGAGCTTGCTTTGGCCGGCGGCAATGCGCGAGAGCGCGATGCGGACCGCATCGATTCCGGCCGCCTCCTCGCCCATGAAGGTACGCGAGGAGCCGGTGACCCCGTGAACGATGGAAATGTTGCCGGCGAGCAAGTTCGAGAGCTGCGCGAGGAACAGGGTAGGGCGCAGATCGCTCATCAGCCGTTCATTGATGAAAGCATCGGGGTCGGCAGCTTTGCGCAGCCCGGTCATGATGGTGGCGTCCACCTCGACATCGCGTTCGCCGCCGCCGCCGGCGACGATCATGTCGGTGCTGCCAAGCAGCGCGGCATTGCCCTTCAGCTTGCCGCTGTCGAGCGCCAAACCCGCCGCATAGGTTCCGATCCGCTGCCAGGCTTCCATTTGGCGCTGGTCGCCTTTTTTCGGAATTTGTTTGTCGAATTCGATGGGCGCCAGCGGATGGATCACGTAGGGCGCGAACCGGCTCGTGTCGGCGCTCGGATGCGGATGCAGCAATCCTTGCCAATGCGCATCCGGGCCTTCGCCGAGACAGGAGACGATGCCGATCCCGGTGATCCAGGCCTCAGCCGGCATGGCTGAGCGCCTCTAGCGGGAATCCGATGCGCGCGGCCGCCGCCTCCAGGTCGGCCCGGACCTCAGGATCGGGAAACGGCAGGATACGGAACGTGAGCTCGGCATCGCACACGGCCTTGCCGTCGGCGTTGATTTGGCAGCTCGCCACCGCGAACCCGGAACCCTCGTGGATGATCCGGCCGTCGACCGACAGCCGCTCGCCGGGCGATACGAAGCGTCTGAGCTTCGCTGCCCGCACCCCGGCGAGGAACGGCATGCGCTCGAACCGGTGGTGCGCCAGGATGATCCACCCCGCCGCCTGCGCCATGGTCTCGATGAGCAGCACCCCCGGGAGCAGCGGATGACCGGGAAAATGGCCCTCGAACACCGTGCTCGCCGTCGGGACTACGGATTCGACGCGGATCGAGCCGTCGTCGAGCGACATTTCGACGACGCGGTCGACCATCTGGAAATACTCGAGCCTCATTCGGCGCTCATGCGCCCTTGGCGGCGATGAGGTCGTCGATGCGGGCGCACAGATTCTTGAGGACGAAATAATTGCTCCAGCGGCAGCTTGATGCCGAACGCCTTGTCGACGGCAAAGGCGATGTCGAGAAAATCCAGGCTGTCGATTTCGAGATCGTCGATGGCGTGGCTTTCCGGCTTGATCTTCTCCCGCGGAATGTCGCAGGTTTCGGCAATGATATCCGCAACCGTATTGAATGTATCGGACATTTGCGACGCTCTTGATGTTCACCGGCCTGGAATGACGCCCCGGGACCGAGCGGCGCGAAGCAAGGCCCCATGCCCCCCAACCGGCGTGTGCCCCTATAGCGAAGGATGCCGCTGAGTTCAACGACGCCGGCTGCGCGCGCCGCATCTTCCGGGGTGTTGTGCGAAGGCTGGCCGCGGCGCCACGCTCGCTTGCGCTACGGGCCTCGTTCATCACCTACAAGACGCTCGGCCTCGAGTTCGACCGGTCCCTTGCTGCGCCAGCCCTCGCGGGAGACCCAATCGACCGCGCCCGGCGAGAGCCGCTTGAGCCACCACAGCAAGCGTGCTGCCGGGGTCACGATTACGAGTCCGCGGTTCTTGCGCATGGCTGCGATGGTTTTTGCGGCGACCTTGTCCGGGCTGGTGACGATCCACGCCGGGGGCGAGGTGGGAGGTCTGCCGGAGCGGCCATTCACTATCGGTTCGCCGGTCACTACCCGTTCCATCATCGGGGTCGAGACGAAGCCGGGACACACGGCGGTGACCCCGAACCTACGCCCGCCGTATTCGGTTCGCAGCGCCTCGGTGAAGCCGATCAGCCCATATTTGCTGGTCTGGTAGGCCGCGATGTTGCGCGAACTCACCAGGCCGAAAATGCTGCAGATGTTCACCAGATGCGCATCTTGCGAGCTCAGAAGCGCAGGCAACAGCTCGCGAGCCAGCTGAATGGGCGCGGCGAGATTGACCGACATCACTCGATTCCACTGCTCGTCGGTCATGCGGTGCGTCGGACCATAAAACAGCACACCGGCATTGTTGATCAGGATGTTGAGATGGTCCCAGCGCGAGAGCAGAGCGCGTACGGCGGCACTGATCTGGACCGGTTCCCGAAGATCGCAAACCGCGGTAACCACTTCGACGCCGCGGCTCGCGACCTCGCGGGCCGTGAGCCCGAGACCGGCTTCGTCGATATCGACCAGGTAGAGGTCGGCACCTTGATCGGCAAGCGCGATGGCGATCGCGCGTCCGATGCCGGACGCGGCTCCGGTGATAAGCGCCTTTTTTCCACGGATGATCTTCATGGGAGCTTGCAAAGCTCGGGGCTGCGGTCGCCTGCCGATAACGAACTTGAGTTTCGGTGTAAAGAAATCCGTTGCTGCCGGTCCGGCCGCGGGCGGCGACCCCCGGCGGACGGGAAACTGCACCCTGCGCTTGTCACTGCATGAACACCGTCGTGGCTTCGCCGCCTGCTTACCGACATGGTTCGACGGGACGGGACGGGGCGATGGCGGGTCGGCTCGACCAATCCTTGCCCCGTGACGGTTCGGTTTTTTGAGCCCGCTTGGGCTTAATGCGAATTTTCGCCGACCTGGCGCGGGCTTCCAGGCCCGATCCGTGCGCCCCCGCCGCAATAGGTCAATCTTGCTGCCAAATTGACGCCGCATTCGTCCGCCAATGGCCCCGCTATCGCCAGCAAAACGTGCGATCGGGGACAGCAAAAAGAGCGATTTGCGACCGGAAAAAGCCAATTTTCCAAGTAATTCCTCTGACCGTCCACCGTAAACCCAAGTCCAACAAAAGGGAACGAGAATGACGAAGACTGGCTTCATCAACCTAACTGCAGCGGCTATTCTTTCGGTCGGCTTGACCGGAGCCGCACATGCTGCGCACGCCGGGGAAAATCAGGTCGGCCTCGCCTCGGTCTACTCCGGCGGCCGGACGGCCAATGGGGAAACCGCCGCTCCCTCGCACATGACCGCCGCGCATCGATCGCTCCCATTCGGAACGATGGTCCGCGTGACGAACCGCAGCACCGGACGCTCGGTCGTGGTTCGGATCAACGATCGGGGCCCCTTTGTGCAGGGCCGGGTCATCGACGTAACCCCTGCCGCGGCCCATCAGCTGGGATTTTCCGGGGTGACGCCGGTCGCGCTTTCAGTCTTGCGCTAGGCTGCCGATCGCCGACGCCGGCAAGGCAGCAAATCGTTTTCGCGCGGGGCGGTTCGCCGCCCCCCGCTTGTTATTGGATGCCCGGCCGACGGCTTTCGGCGGGCCCGGTTCAGCGCCGCGAAATCCGCAACTCGGCAGCGCGGGAATTCGCTTCAACCGCCGCGGTGCGGCGGTAGGTCGAGAGGGATACAGCCGGCTCGTCCCGAAAGGACGCAATCCTGGATGCGTTTCATTTCGGCGATCTCGTTGACGAGCCACACGCCGGCGACGGCGAGCACGATGCAGAATGCCAAGGCGAGCCCATTGACGACCATTCGATGGCGATAGTCCTCCTCCTCCCGCGCGCGCTGATATTTTTGCAAATCCGCGACGGTGCTCGTGTCGAATTTTGCCGCAGATTCGTTGCCGGACGCGCTGTTCTGCAAGGGTCCCGAGGAACGCTGCCGAAACGTGATTACGCGGCCCGTTTCCGATGGTTGCCTCTGCTCCGAGCGCATCGCCGCCTCGATCATGCGCGTTGCTTGGCCCGGCTCTGCCGGCCGATTGCGGCGAGATTATCACCACAGCAGCGAACCGCCACTCCGGGGCGCGGCCATGGGGAGCCGTTTCCGGCAAGAGCTGCGGTTCCGACGCTCGATCCACAGGCGTGGCCTGCCACCAGGCCCGGAGCGGATGGCGAAGCCGCATCGGCTCGGGCATGATGGGTCCGGGACCAGCCCGCCGAGCAATGTTCGCGGCAATCGGGGAGCGGGCTCCGGACGGTCCCCACGGCGCGGAAAAATGCGGATTGCAGGCGTTGCACCCGTTGCGCTCCGGCGCGCGTGCTCATCCGCCGCGCTGGCCGGGGCTCTTGCGTTGTGGCTGGTCGTGCCCGCGAGCGCCGATACGCTTCCGCAAGCCTTGGTTCACGTCTATCAGATGAATCCGCAGCTCAATGCCCAGCGCGCGCAGCTTCGGGCGACGGATGAGAACGTGTCCCAGGCCCTGTCCGGCTACCGCCCGCAAATCTCCGCCGGGCTGAGCGCCGGCGCGCAGGCGCTCAACAACGGCCTTCCGGGCGGCGGTTCGCAATCGGCGACGCTGCACCCCCGGATGGTGGGCCTCACCATCACGCAGCCGCTGTTCAACGGATTTCGCACCGCGAATTCGGTTCGGCAGGCGGAATCGCAAGTGCGCTCGGGGCGCGAGGCGCTGCGCAATGTCGAGCAGACGATATTCATCACTGCGATCACCGCGTACATGAGCGTCGTCGCCGACCAGGCGTCGGCGCATCGGCGGCGATCGGTGCCGCTATCCGCTCCGCGGCCGGCAGCAGCCGGGCGGAGTTGAGAATGAAGGCCATCTCGGATGCAACGTGGATGAAGGCTGCCAGCAGCGGATTGAGGAAGCCGAAACCCGCAAGCACCATCCCGACCGTGTCCACCGCGATCGTCCCGGTGAAGTTCTGCCAGATGATGCGGCGCGTACGCCGCGCGATGGCGACCGTATCGACGAAACGGGCCAGGTCGTTGCCGAGCAGCACGATATCCGCGCTCTCGCGCGCGACGTCGGTGCCCGAGCCCATGGCGACGCCCACGTTGGCCTCGGTCAGCGCCGGGGCGTCGTTGATGCCGTCGCCGAGCATCGCGACCACGCAGCCCCGACCCACCAGGTCCTTGATCCGCGCGAGCTTGTCCTCGGGCAGCAGATCGGCATGGACTTCGGCAATACCGAGCCTGCCGCCGACTGCATCCGCCACCGACTTCGTGTCGCCGGTCAACAGAATGGTGCGCATGCCCATCCGCGCCAGGGCCTCGACGGCCGGCTTGGCCTCCGGCCGCACACTATCCGCGACGACGATTGCGCCCAGCAGCCGGCCATCGCGAGCGACCAGGATCTCTGACGCGGCTTTTTCCCGGGACCCCAAAGTCCGCGGCACCGCGATACCGCGCCCGATCAGCAGCGCGCGATTGCCGACGAGGATCGTCGTGCCGTCCATCAGCGCGCAGATGCCGCGGCCCGGCGTATAATCGAAACGTTCAGGCTCGCGGATGCTGCGGCCCTGGGCGCGAGCGTAGGCAACGATCGCCCGGCCGAGCGGATGCTCGGATCGCAGCTCTGCCGAGGCGGCGGCGTCGAGCACGGCTTCCGCGGTGGCGGTTTCGGCCGCGACGACCTGTTGCACCTCCGGCCGTCCGTAGGTCAGCGTGCCGGTCTTGTCGAGCACGACGGTATCCACGCGGCCCAAGATCTCCAGATAAAGCCCGCCTTTGATGATGGCGCCGAGGCGCGCCGCACGACCGATGGCGCCGAGGATCGCCAGGGGCGTTCCCGCCGCGATGCCGCAGGCGCCGGCCACGATCACCACGGAAATGGTCGAACGCATGTCGCGCGTGAGCAGATACGTGAGCGCGGCGGCGCCGAGCGCAAAATACACGAGATAGCCCGCCATGCGGTCGGCCAGGCGTTGCACCGGCGCGCGCGACTTCTCGGCACGCTCCACCGCCTCGATGATCTTCCCGAAGCTGGTGTCGCGGCCGAGCCGTTCGGCGCGGATCTCGATCGCTCCGGACTGGTTGATCGAGCCCGCATAGACCGCAGAGCCCGCAGTTTTTTCCACCGGCATCGATTCGCCGGTGATGCGCGACTGATCGAGGAACGAATGGCCGCTGAGCACGGTGCCGTCGACCGGCACGCGCGCGCCGGGGTTCACGAGCACGGCGTCGCCGACCCTGAGCTCGGCGGAGTCCACATCGCGCAACCCGCCCGAGCGACGGACCGAAACCGAGCGCGGCAGGAAATCCAGGAGATCACGGATTGCGTGCCGTCCACGCGAGACCGTCATGCCCTCCAGCACTTCAGCAACGAGCACGAACAGCGCAATGACGAGCGCGGTGAAAAACTCGCCGATGGCCGCCGCCGCCACGATGGCGATGGTCATCGACAGTTCCATCGTCATGCGCCGGGCGATCAGGTTCTCCAGCGCCTCCTTGAAGATCGGCCAGCCGCCGACCAGCAGGCCGATGACGCCGATCAAGCTCACGCTCGGGATCGGCTCCCAGACCCGGAACCACACGGCCGCCGCGGCCAAAGCGACGAGCCCGATGCGTGCTGCCTCGAGCCACTCGAAGGCATGTGCATGGTCATGCTCGTCGTCGGGTTCCTGCTCCCCGGCCGCCGCAGCCGCGCTGCGCAAATGCGCCTCGCCCGCCAGGCTGTGGGGATTTCCATGCTCGTCCCGGACTGCCATCGTTACTCTCCGGCCGGCTATTTCAGGTAGGCGTGAACGACCTCGATCAGCTCCTGGGCGCTCTCGGCGCGTTCGGAGTTGCGCTCGCGCGCCGGATCGACGACGTGGAGGCGGATATGGTCCTCCATCACTTCCGCCATCAGGCCGTTGATGGCGCCGCGCACCGCCGCAACCAGGTGCAGGACATCGGCGCAGCCCAGCTCCTGCTCGAGGGCGCGCTCGACGGCCTCCACCTGGCCGCGGATACGGCGCACCCGGTTCAGGAGCTTGGTCTTCTCGCGGATCGTATGGCTCATGCCATACAATACCCCCCCTACCTATCGGAGGGAAGGGCAAAATGGGCTGTGGGCCCGCCGGCCATGGGCCGCGCTAGGGCAATTCGCGCAGGGACGGCCGGGCGGCGATTAAGCGTTTCGCAATTTGCCGCGTTCATCCTGCTCGAGGACAAGGAGGACGGTGCGATGGACCATTCCCACTATAGCAAAGTGTTCGGGCTCCATTGACTGCCGCGCTGGGCCTGATGTTGGCCTTGAGTGCACTGACGCAATCCGCCGCTCCGAACATCGGTCATTCTCACGAACCCTTGGCTCGCCTCCCCGGCTCGCGCTAGCCCCGTTCCGCGTCGTCGGATCGGGCGAGCCTCCGGAACGGCCCGTCGCGGGGGAAGTCGGCGACTGAAGCGATGGATGCGGGAATCTCGCCTGAGTGACAGCAACACTGCGGAGCGCTAGGCTGGACTGGCTTTAGCGGCAAACGATGGGAGAAGGCCATGTCGGGGGAAAGTCTTCTGGTCATTCTGATTGTCGGCCTTATCGCAGGCTGGCTGGCCGGGCAGATCGTGCGGGGTACGGGCTTCGGTCTCGTGGCCGACATCTGCATTGGAATCATTGGCGCCTTCATCGGCGCTTGGCTGCTGCCGAAATTGGGTATTCATCTCGGACGGGGCATCGTCGCCGCGATCATCTCCGCCACGATCGGCGCGGTGGTGCTTCTGCTGATCCTTTGGCTGATCAATCGGCGCGGCGGCAGCCGGTGGCGATGGCGATGAAGCGGCTTCCGGCACTCGCGTCCGTCGGGATATAGCACCGGTTTCCAGGCTGAAGTTCCAGCGATCGGTCCGGCTGTCTGCCCGGGGCCGTGACCGCACGAGCCATTCGGCTTCGCGCAAGGATGGCGAAATCAAGTCACGGAGCTAAACGCTCGATGAATTGCGCCATCAGATCGCATTCAGATACCGCCGGCCATGATCGCGTCATCATCGGCCGGCAGTCGTCACGCCGGCTGAACTGGACTCCGGCGGAATCATCTGCTGGTGTCCGCCCGACCCTCGGAGGGGAACATGTTCGGATTCCAAATCCGCGGCGGCGTCGCGCGCCTGCTGGCTGCCGCGGCCATCGCGCTGTTCGGATTGAGCGGGCTTTTCGCCGACGCATCGCTGCGGCCGGTCCAGGCCCAGGAGATGATGGGCGAATTCCGCGAAACGCTCGGCGCTTACGGCCGCTGGATCGAGCATCCGCGCTGGGGCGCGGTGTGGGTCCCGGCGGACATGCCGGTCGATTGGCGGCCCTACCGCTCCGGTCACTGGGTCTACACCGATGAGTGGGGCTGGTACTGGGTCGCCGACGAGGAATGGGGCTGGATTGCCTATCACTACGGGCGCTGGATGTTCGATCGCGATCTCGGGCTCGGCTGGGTCTGGGTGCCCGGCACGGAATGGAGTCCGGCCTGGGTCACCTGGCGCCGAGGCGAGGAAACCATCGGCTGGGCGCCGATGCCGCCCGAGGAGATCTATGTTTCGGTGCAGGACGAGCCGGATTTTTGGCTGTTCGTTCGGGCTCCGGACATCATCGCGCCCGCGCTGGTGGTGGTCATCCTGCCGGCCCCGCAGGCGATCCTTTATGTGCGTCAGACCGTGATCATCAATCAGACGGTGATCATTCGAGAGAACAACCGGGTGATCTGCGCCAACCCCGGCGTGCCGCCCTCGTTCGTGGCCGCCAAGGTCGGACGGCCCATTCAGACCGTCTCGGTTGAGCCGCGTGTCGTGAACGGCACCGTCGGGGTCACGGGGGCTGTCGTCGGCGGGCCTGGCAGGGGAGGGCCCGTGCACGAGGTCATCCAGCCGCAGCCCAAGCTCATCCAGCCGGCGGCCAACATCCCGCCGCCCACGCCCTTCCGGCCCGGCGAGCGGCCGAATCTCGGACCCGACGCCCCCAATGCGCTCAAGCGCGCCAATCTGACGCCGAGCGGCCCTGCGGGGCCCGGCGGCCCCGGCGGCCCCGGCGTCCAGGGCGGCCAGCCAGGGCCGGGCAGGCCCTCGCCGGCGATCTCCTCGCGGACGCCGGGCACGGGACCGGGCAACCTCAACCCGCCGAGCCGGAACCTGCAAACCGGACCCAAGCCCGGTCAGCCGACCGGTCCGGCGAACCTCGGTGGGCCGGGATCAACGCCCAAGCCGAAGACGGCGACCCAGACGCCGAGCGGCAACCAGCCGCCCGGCGCCAATCAGCCGCCGCCCAGGGTGCGTCCACAGACCGGGCCGGCCAATGTCGGTCCACAGGGCCCTTCGTCCAAACCGCTGGCGACGCGCGCTCCCCCGAACCAGCCGCCGCCCAATCTGCAGCGAAATCAGCCGCCGCCCCATCCGCAGTCGAACGCGACTACCCGGCAGCCGCCGCCAACACCGCATCCGCAGTCGAACGCCGTGGTCAATCAGGGGCCGCCGCCCAAACCCGCGGGACCGCGCCCGCCATCGCCGCCGCCGCAAAGTACGGTCGTCCATCAACCACCGCCGCCGCCCCAGCGCTCGGCATCCCCGCCGCCCCCGCCCCCGCAGCGATCGGTGTCCCCGCCGCCACCGCCGCAGCAGCGATCGGCATCTCCAGCGCCGCCGCCGCCGCAGCGATCGGCAACTCCGCCGCCGCAACCGCACCAGCAGAAGTGCCAGATCATCAACGGGCAGCAGGTCTGTAAATAAGGAGGCCGAGAGCCTACCGCTTGTCGTCCCGGCCGGGGCCGCGCAGCGGCCGCGAGCCGGGATCCATGACCGCCGAGTTTGCAATGTTGCGCGATCTCTGGCCATGGGTCCCCGCTTTCGCGGGGACGACGATTCAATTGTTTGTGGCGGCTCAGAATTCCGCATGCAACCGGGTGGCGAAAACCGAAACCGGGCCGCGGTCGGCGTTGTGCGCGGGGTCCACGAAGAACTGATAATCGAAGGTCAGCGTCGTCGATTTGTCGATCTTGTAGGCATAATAGGTCTCCAAAATTTTTTCTTCGCGGTAATTGAGCTTGCCGTCGCCAATGAGCAGGCCGAGGCCGCCGGCCGCGAGGAACGCGCGGTGCGCGTTTGATAGCCCATTGATGGCGGTCCCGAACCCGAGCGTATCGTCCGATCGTCCCCAGCGGTTTCCCTTGATCGCAACCCCACCCGAAAGACTCCAATCGACATCGGTGAACGACAGGATTTCGTTTCGACCGTCGTTCCAGCTCGCCCGGGCGAACACGCCGACCTCCTTGTCGATCGCCTGCTCCAGATTTGCATAAAAGCCGTATTTCCAACGCTGTGCCCGCGTACCCAACATGGCGCTGTTTATATCGAGGGTCGGATCGGCTGCGACGATCGCCAGCGCCTCGTTGTAGTTGCCGGTGCGGCCGCGGTTGGCGAACGCGCCGAGCCGGAGCTTGCCGGCTTGATCGAAGATTTTGTAGCGCTCCTCGAGCTCGACGATCGCGCCGCCGGTCTTGAACACGAGAACGTCGCTGCCGGGTTCCTCCGGGACCTGGAAGATACCGGCTCGCAGCGCCCAGTCCTTGCGGTTGAGCTCGACCACCGCGCCGCGGGTGAAGCCCGGCAGGTCCGCGGGAAAATCGTAGGCGGCGGATTCCCACAGCGCCGCATTCAGGAAATCCGCGCGCGGATCGTGCGCATAGGCATTGGCATCGAAAATGTCGCCAACCGCAATCCGGCCGACCGTTAGCGTGACGCGGTCGATGTCGCGCTTGCCCGGCAGTTGATTGGGACCGTCCTCGACCGTCTCCTGCTCGCCGCCCAGACCAATTGTTTGCCGGAAAAAATAACGTTGCGCGTGAAATTTCGGGAACGCATTCCCGGCTTTCTGGCCTTCGCCGTTGGGGAAGCCGGCCAAACCCAGGGTTCCGCCGATGCCAAAACCCTGATCGAGCTCCGGATTGAAATAGAATTCCCCGCCGTCCCAGAGCCGCCATCCGAGGAATGCCGTGCTGGTCCAGGTCTCGCGACCCTCGCCGCCGCCGGGAAGGCTGTTCTGCCCCTGATAGGGCGAATGGAAGCGGGGGTAGGCCTGCTCGATGAATGTGGTTTGTCCGTGGACGTTGAAATCGCTCGATTCCGGGACCGATGTCCGCCCCAGGGGAGTAAAGCCCGGCGAAGGCCACGGAGGTGCGTCCCAAATTCTATAGTTCAAGCCGATCTTGACGAGGTGTACCTTGGGATCGACCGTCTGGCCGGGAAAAGCGAACCCCGCCGGGGCGAGGTCGACGTAATTGTATTCGATCTTTCCGGTCCATCTACCGGCGACCGGAAACGCCACGCCAAGCCCGATGGTCCAGCCGGCATGCGCGGAAGATTTCGAGCCTATCACGCTGCCGTTGTTGTTGATATCGATCGTGGTCTCGCCCCAGGCAAGACCTCCCGTCAGGTACGGAAACAGGGTGCCGAACGCATAGCCAACGCGCGCTCGCGCCGTTCCGATATAATCGAGCTTCGTATTGAACGGGGCGGCCAAGTCGGTCGCGCCCCGATCGATCGGACTGGTGAATGTGACATCCGCTTCGACGCCGAGCACGAGGCGATTGGAGAGCTGGACATTCCAACCGGCCTGATAGCCACCCACCAGCCCGGTAATCGTAGGGGGAAAAATCACGCCCTTATCGAGGATGGGGTGGGTGCCGGAACCCAGGCTTCCACCGCCGTAGCCGAAATGAAAGCCGACATAGGCGCCGGTCCAGTCATAGGCCGGCACGGCGGGCGCCGTGGTCGGCATCGCCGCGTCCCCGGCGTGTGCGGGGCTGGCCCCAAGCAGGGCTAGCACGATGATCCCGATGCTGAGCTTCTTCACGGCGGTCTCTTGATTGGCCGATCCGGATTCTACCCTGCTCATCGCATCGCAAACAGGTCCGGGGTGAAAACACTCTCGACAAACATGTGCATGGCGGGCCTCCCCGGTGGCGGGTCGTTCGGCATTCGATCGTAAGCGCCGTCATCTTTGCCCGGGGAACGCGAGCCGATGATGGTCTCGGCGACCAGCCGGTCCGATCCCGGCGTGAGACCGCGGCCGATGTTCAGATGTGCTGCTGGCATTGGGCGTGCCCGTTGACGCCGCCGAGGCCGACGCGGAGGGCATCGAGCACTACGTCTCCGAGACGACGCTCAAAGCATTTGCCGACTTCCTGCGATTGCCACGATGATCATGGCTGCGGAACCCCGGATGCAATGACACCCGCCGCTGCGACCGCCCGCGTCTTTGGCCGGCATCAGCATGGGAATGTTTCCGGCTCGGCCGAAATCGGTCGCCCGGAGTGCGCGTGCGATGGTGCTGAGGATCCCTTTGTTATAGCGACCTCTTGGCTGGCTGCTCCGCTTCCTACCCTGCTCATCGCGTCGCAAACAGGTCCGGGGCGAAGGCACTCCCCGTAGACGTATGCGTCGCAAGCCTCGGCGTTGGCGGGCGGTTCGGCATTCGATCGCCGGCACCGTCATTTTTGCCCGGAACCGGGAAGGCGTAGCCGATGATGGTCTTGGCGACGAGCCGGTCCGATCCCGGCGTGAGACCGCAGCCGATGCCGAGATTGATATCGAACTTGCCGAGCTTGAAGTCCGTGACCGCGAACAGCGTGTGCTGCTGCTCCCGCAGCGGCAGGAAATGCCCGATCTCTCCGAGCTCGCTGTAGTGTTCGAGGCCGACGAAGAAATCCTCGCCCAGCTTGCGGGCGAGCCGGGCCGCCGGCGCAAACTCGGCTTGGCCCTTGTCGCCCAATCCTATGTCGACGATGGGATTTACGATGAATTGCCAATCCGAATTGCGAACCCCGACGATCGGCCGCACCTCGATGCCGAATCTGGTTTGCGAGAATTCCGGCGTCGAATAGCTGAGCTCCAGGTTCACGCCGTAGAAGAAATTGCGTTGGCTCGCATGCGGGGTCACGAAGAGAGTCCGCACCTTGACGCCGTCGGACAGGAATTGACCGCGGCTATCGACGGCAAACGGCGCATAAAACCCAAGCTCCCACCCCTCGGTGACGCCGTAAGCCAGTTCCGGAGTGCCGTTGAGACTGTGATTCGGGATCAGTCCGCCCGGAAACTCCGGTCGGGTGCGGCCTTGCAGAATGTAATTGAGATGTTGCTCGAAGGTCCATTGGCCGACCTCGGCGATCTCGGCGTTGTAGACCTGGATTTCGTCCGAGGCCAAAGCTGTCCCGGGGTCCGATGCGGCAATCGGGACGGCTGCAAGCAAGACAGCACTGAAGATCTGCTTGTTCACGCGGCGACTCGTGCGGAGCGATGCGGGCCCGTGGGTCCAAGGC
>VAZU01000291.1 GCA_005884745.1 Alphaproteobacteria bacterium | reverse complement strand
AAACCTATGTATGTCTTTCGCCGGGGCGTCAGGCATCACATATTCGCTGTGGTCCGCGAGGCCATGCCCATCGGCCCGTTTCGGGCAACCGCACGGAGAAAATCGCTTGTCGGATAGTCCGGTCATTTCCATCATTGATGATGATGAATCCGTGCTTGTTGCGGTGAAGAGGTTTGTGAGGTCCCTCGGGTTCATCGGCCACACGTTCGGTTCCGCCGGCGAGTTCTTGCACTCACCGCATCTGGCGGAAACGTCGTGCGTCATCACGGATATCGAAATGCCGGGAATGAGCGGCGTCGAACTGCAACGCGTTTTGATCGCTAGAGGCAACAACGTGCCGATTATTTTCATCACGGCCTTTCCCGACGAAGAAATCCGGACGCGCGTGCTGGAGGCTGGAGCAATCGGCTTTCTGAGCAAGCCGTTCGACGCCGCGACCCTGGACCATTGCCTCGGGATGGCGCTGGGCAGGAGCCAGCTCGAGCGCTGAGCCGCGGTACGATGTCGTCGAACGTCTTTGGAGTCGATCAGGCGCAGGCGGCGGCTGGATCGTTACGGTCCGTCGCGCTCGCGCCTTCTCGTTCACGCCGGTTGCGCAGGTAGGGTGAAGCGAAAGACGGCGCCCTGCGGTAGGTTCGCTGTCGCCGAAATCCGCCCCCCGTGAGCTTCGACGATCGAGCGGCAGATCGCCAATCCCATGCCCATGCCACCGGGCTTGGTCGTGTAGAATGCGTCGAACAGACGCTCCAGGCTATCCGGTTTCGGTCCCGGACCGGTATCTCGCACCTCGACCATCACGTCGTTCGCCGCATCCGTGCCCGTCCTGATCAGCAACTCCCGCTCGTCGATCTTGCCCATCACTTCGACCGCGTTGATGATCAAGTTGAGCATCACCTGTTGGAGTTGGATCCGATCTCCTTGAACGAGCGGCAGGCTTTTGGCGAGTTGGGTCTGCAGTGAGATGCGGTTCCGCAGCATTTCGCTACGCATCAACGCAATCACTTCGAGGACGATGTCGTTGACGTCCAGGGGATCCTGCTGCGGAGGCGTCTTCTTGACGAGTGCGCTGATCCGGCCGACGACTTGGCCGGCTCGATTGCCTTCCTTGACGATGGAATCGATGGCCTCGCGCGCTTCGTCCAGAACCGGCGGTCGGGCGTCGAGCCAGCGCAGAGCGGCATTTGCATTGGCGACCACCGCGCCGATCGGCTGATTCACTTCATGGGCGATCGAAGCCGTGAGCTGCCCCATGGTCGTGATACGATTGACACGCGCCAGCTCCAGTTGGGCTTCGGCGCGTTGGCGCTCGTGCGCGACGATGCGGCGGCGTGCTCGGTGCAGAGACTCGCTCAGGCCACTGACAATCGTCCCGACCAGCACGAAAAGGATAGCGGCGGTCAAGTCGTTTACGCTGAAATGGAATGAGCGAAGCTGCTGGGTGAGGAAGTAGTTTGCGGCGACGGCGCTGAGGATCGTGGCCAGAAGACCGGGCCAGAAGCCGCCGAAGTACGCGCCCACCACGACCGCCGGGAAGAACGTCATGTGCGGAACGGCATCACCCAGCACCGGCCAGAGCGGCCAACGAACAAATAGCGAAGCCGCCGTCGCCAGCACCGCCACGCCGTAGGCAAGGGCGCGCGGCGGTTCGCGCATGCCGAACCCATAGGGCAAAATTTTCCCCTATCCAATCCGCCGGATTTCGACCACGTCGCCCGGCGTCTCCAAGGTTCCGTCTGCGCGGCGTCCCTGTCAATTGCCTTCGGCCGGGCGTGTCGCACCCCGGCACCACGCTATGCCGAGCTCCCGCGGGTGCGCCGCGTTGCGCGCAGATTCGGCGCCGCCCGAAGTTCGATGGCGCGTCGCGGCCGTTGACAGAGCGGGTTCCCGGCGGCCTGCATTTTCGGTCAGACAGCGTCGTCCAGGACGGGATCCATCTGACGCGACGGAAGGCGTCGCGAGAACCCGATGGATAAATGTCTAAGCGGGGACGCCGGCCGAAACTGATGCCCGGATTTCAGGGAAAGTTGAATCGGCTGGGCTGTGAGTCTTCTTGCGCAGACGAAAAGAGTTTCCCCGGGCTCTGCCGTCCGCATATCTCGAAGCATCCGTCATGATCAGCGGGCGGCATATCCGACTAACCGGCGTTCGCGGCACGCTCGGGGCGGGCGCGCACCCTGCTGCCCTCCGTCA
>VAZU01000290.1 GCA_005884745.1 Alphaproteobacteria bacterium | reverse complement strand
TCACCGCTTCGCGCAGCGGCACCGTCGTGCCGACGGGATGACCGTCGCGATAGGCGATCACCAGACACAGAACGATGAGCGCGAATCCGAGCAGCAAGCCCGGCATCACGCCGGCCATGAACAGGCTGATGATCGAGATGGTGCCGCCGGTGGCGAGCGAATAGATCACGGCGTTGTGGCTCGGCGGCACCAGCAGCGCCTGAACCGAGGCGGTGATCGTCACGTTGGTCGCGAACACCCGCGGGTAGCCGGTCTTCTCCATCTGCGGGATCATCACCGAACCGATCGCGGAAGTGTCGGCGACGGCGGAGCCGGAAATGCCGCTGAGAAACGTCGTGGCGATGACGTTGACCACCGAAAGCCCGCCGCGCACGCGCAGGACACCGACCAGAACGTCGGCGAACCGCACCAGCCGCCGCGCCATGCCGCCTTCGGCCATGATGGCACCGGCCAGCACGAAGAACGGAATGGTCAGCATCGCGACCTTGCTCACGCCGTCGGAGATCTTCAGCATGATGGCTTCGAGCGGGATGCCGATGAAGAACGCCCCGGCGATCGCCGCCAGCGCCAGCGCGTAGGCGATCGGCACGCCCAGCAGGAAGCCGGCAAACATGGTCGCCAGAAGCACGAAGATGTCCATGGCCGCGGCTCACTCGAAGGCGGCAGCCGCGGGGTGCTCGACGTCGACGTCGGCGGGCTCGGGCGGCGGCCCGATGGTCACTCGTTCGATGACGAACATCATCAGCAAGGCGCCTCCGATCGGGATCGGCAAATAGGTCACGCCTACCGACAGGAAGGGAAAATCGGCGATGGTGTTGTGCCAGGTGGCATCGACCAGCTTGCTGCCCCAGATCACCATGAACAACGCCATCAGCGCCATCAGCATCTCGACCAGCAGGTCGGCCGCGCGCCGCAAGCGCGCCGGCAGCATGCCGACGAAGAACCCGACGTTCATGTGCAGGCCGCGCCGGTAGCACGACGCCGCGCCGATGAAGGTGAGCACGATGGTGAGCAGCACCGCCATCGGCTCCGGCCACGATGCGGCGCTGTTTCAGCACCAGCGCCGATCCGGCCACGATCACGCAGAAGAGATAGAGGCCGTCCATCGCCTTGCGGTAGGCGTGCGCCATTACCGTCATCTCCAATACCAAAGGAAAGCGAGGCAGCGGATTCGAGGCGGTTGGGTTCCCCTCCCCCCGCGCGCAGCGCGGCGGGGAGGGGTTAGGGGTGGGGGGCTCTTCGCAATTTGATCTTCCCTACCCCCCACCCGGCTCGGTGCTTCGCACCTCGCCACCCTCCCCGCCGCTTCGCGGGGGGAGGGTATCTGCTCTCGCTGTCGGTGCCTGTGCACATCATCGCCATCGCGGTCATTCCACCGCCTGGATGCGCTTGATGAGCTCGGCGTATTTCGGCCCGTACTTGTCCCACACCGGCTTCACCGCGTCCTGGAACGGCTTCTTGTCGGCGATCTCGATGATCTGGATGCCGGCGGCCCTCGCCTTCTCCAGCGCCTGCTTCTCATATTGGTTCCACAGTACGCGCTCCTCGGCCTGCGCCTCGCGGCCGAATTTCTTCAAGAGCTCGCGGTCCTCGGCGGAGAGCGTGTCCCAGGTCTTGCGCGAGAACACCAGAATCTCGGGGACGATCAGGTGCTCGGTCAACGCGTAGTATTTGGCGACCTGATAGTGATTGTCGAACACGAAGCTCGGCGGGTTGTTCTCGGCGCCGTCGACGACGCCGGTCTGCAGCGCGCTGAAGACCTGGTCGTATCCCATGGCGACGCCGTTGCCGCCGAGCGCGTTCATCATGTCGACGAACATCGGATTGCCCATGACGCGCACCTTGAGGCCCTTGAGATCGTCGATGCTCTTGATGGCCCTGCGGGTGTCGTAGACGCTGCGCGCGCCCGCATCCATCCAGCAGATGCCGACCAGCCCGGCTCTCGGGTTGCCGGTCACCTTTTCGAGCAGCTCGTCGCCGATCCGGCCGTCGATCACCTTCTGCATGTGCGCGGTGTTGCGGAACAGGAACGGCAGGTTGAACACGTTGAGATCGTCGATCACCGGCCCGAGCGCGCCGACGCTGACCCGGGCGAACTGGATGGCGCCGACCTGGGCCTGCTCGATCGCCTCCTTCTCGCCGCCGAGCTGCATCGAGCCGTACATCTGCACGCTGAGCCGTCCGGCGGTCGCCTGCTGGAGCTTGCGGCCGAGGCTTTCCACCGCCGCGACGGTCGGATAGCCGGCCGGATGCACGTCGGAGGCCTTGAGCACCAGCTTCTGCTGCGCGAGCGCCGGGCGGACGGATCGGGTCGCGATCGCTCCGAGCGCCAAGGCAAGAAACCCCAGTGCTTCCCGGCGGCCGAGCGTCAGAGATCGTCTCATGGCTTCCTCCTCGGTTTCCGCGGCTTGGGACCTTGCGGCCCGGGCGGGTTGCGATTGTTATATACTAATATATCATTGCGGAACAGATCCCTCGCGACCCTGGACCTGCCTCGTGAGCCTGGCGCGATCCGTACCAAGACCCCTGCGTTCGACCGGAGCGGTCCGCCCCGGCCGCGCCGAAACCGCGGCCAAGATGCTCTACCGCCGGCTCAAGGCGGAAATCGTCTCGATGCAACGCAAGCCCGGCGAATCCATCATCGAGCGGGAGATCGCGTCGAGCTACGGCGTCAGCCGCACGCCGGTGCGCGAAGCCATCCTGCGGCTCGCCGACGAGGCGCTGGTCGACATCTTTCCCCAATCGGGGACTTTTGTGGCCAGGATTCCGCTCGCCTCGTTGCCGGAAGCGATCCTGGTCCGCAAGGCGCTCGAGCAATTGACGGCGCGACTCGCGGCCGAGACCGCGAGTGCGGAACAGGTATCGGAACTCTACGGGCTGATCGAGCGTCAGCGCCGGATGCAAAGGGCCGGAAATCGTGACCGCTTCCATGAGGCCGACGAAGCCTTTCATGCGGCGATCGCGGAATCCGCAGGGCATCCGGGCATCTGGACCCTGATCCAGCAAGTGAAAATTCAGGTGGATCGCTATCGCCGCCTCACCTTGCCGGTCCCTGGACGCATGGCGCGGGTGCTCCAAGAGCACATCGCCATCGTCAAGGCGATCGAGGCGCGCGATCCGGCCCGCGCCGCCGCCGCGATGGCGGCGCATCTCGACGGGCTGAGCGCCAGCATCGCCGACGTGCGCGATCTCAATCCCGAATATTTCGTCGAGGACTTGCAGCCGGCGCTTGGCGGATCATGAAACCTTGAACCCCTCTCCCCCGTCCGAGGTCGTTGCCATGACATCGCAGACTGCAGCCGACGTCGATGCGCAGCTCGCGCGCTACCGGCGCATGTTCGATCTGAGCGGCAAGAAAGCGCTGGTGCTCGGCGCCGCCTCCGGCATCGGCAAGGCGTCGGCCGAGGCGTTTTTCGCGCTCGGCGCGACCGTCATTTGCGCCGACATCGACGAGCCCGGCGTGACGGCCACCGCGGCAGGGATCGGCGGCAAAGCGCATAAAGTCGACGCCGGCAAATCCGCGGACATCCAAGCGCTGGCGGCTGCCATCAAGGCCGAGCACGCGCGGCTCGACATCGCGCTCACCACGCCGGCCACGCACGTGCGCAAGCTGATGTGCGACTACACCGACGAGGAATACGACCGCGTCGCCAACCTCAATCTGCGCGGCACGTTCTACTTTCTGCGCGAATTCGGAAAGCTGATGGCGAGCCAAGGCGGCGGCAGCTTGATCGCGAGCTCCTCGGTGCGCGCCTCGACGCTCGAGCCGGGGCTCGCGATCTACGGCGCCACCAAGGCCGGCATCATCCAGATGGTGCGCGGGCTCGCCTCCGAGCTCGGCCCGCACGGCGTGCGCGTCAACGCCATCGTGCCGAGCATCGTCGAGACGCCGCTCGTCGCACCGCTCAAGGCGCGCCCGCACATCTTCCAGGCGCTCGCCGCCCACACCGTGTTCAATCGCTGGAGCCAGCCCAGCGAGGTCGCCGCCGCGGTCGTGTTTCTGGCCTCCGACGCCGCGAGCTACGTCACCGGCAGCGCGCTTCTGGTCGACGGCGGCTGGACCGCGATCGACGGCCCGCCGACCGGCCTGACGCAAACCAGCGCAAACTGAGAACTGCATCGAGGTGGTCATCCCGGGGCCGAGCGAAGCGAGGAGCCCGGGATCCATGAACACAGGCGTTGCCAGATTTCTCAGTTCGGTGTTCATGGGTTCCGGGCTCGCCGCCGGATCGGCCGGCTGCGTGCTGGCCGAGCGGCTGAGCGCCGGCGGCAAATATCGGGTGGTGCTGCTGGAGGCCGGCGGCAAGGACCGCAATCCCTGGATCCACATCCCGCTCGGCTACGGCCGCACCATGTTCGATAAACGCGTCAACTGGATGTTCGAGACCGAGCCGGAGCCCGGCCTCGACAAAAGAAAAATCAAGCAGCCGCGTGGCAAGGTGCTGGGCGGGTCGAGCTCGATCAACGGCCTGCTCTACGTGCGCGGCCAGCCGGAGGACTACGACCACTGGCGCGATCTCGGCAATCCCGGCTGGGGTTTTGCGGACGTGCTGCCGTATTTCAAGAAATCCGAGGACCAGGTCCGCGGCGCCGATGTTTGGCACGGCGCCGGCGGGCCGCTCGCCGTCGGCGATCTGCCCGAGCCGCATCCGGTCGCGGAGGCGTTCATCGCCGCCGGCGTGAGCGTCGGCATTCCCTATACCCGCGACTTCAACGGCGAGCACCAGGAGGGAGTGGGCTATTACCAGGCGACCGCGCGCCGGGGCTTGCGCTGCAGCGCGCGCGTGGCGTTCCTGCGCCCGGCGCGGCGACGCGCGAACCTGCGAGTCATCACCGATGCGCACGCGACCCGCATCCTGTTCGACGGCGTTCGCGCGCGCGGCGTCGCCTACCGCGCGGACAGCAACGAGCGCCAAGTGCTCGCCGCCAAGGAAGTGATCCTCGCCGCCGGTGCGCTGCAGTCGCCGCAGCTGCTCCAGCTCTCCGGCATCGGACCGGCGGAGCTGCTGCGAAAACACGGCATTGCCGTGGTGAGCGACCGCAAGAGCGTCGGCGCCAACCTGCAGGACCATTTGCAGGCGCGGTTCATCCTCGAATGCAAGCACAAGATCACGCTCAACGACGACATGCGCAGCTTCACGCGCATGGCGCGCGCCGGCTTGAACTACGCGCTGTTCCGCAAGGGCCCGCTCGGCTGGTGGGCGGGATTGGCCGGCGGCTTCGCCCGCACGCGTCCCGAGCTCGACCGGCCGGACGTCCAGCTCTTGCTGATGCCGTTCTCGACCGAGCGCGTCGACCCGAAGCTGCACACGTTCTCGGGCTTCACGCTCTCCATGTGCAAGCTGCGGCCGCAGTCGCGCGGGAGCTTGCGCATCCGCTCGGCCGATCCGCTCGCGGCGCCGGCGATCCAGGTGAACTATCTCGCCGATCCGCGCGATCTCGAGACCATGATCGCCGGCGTGAAGCTGATGCGAAAGATCACCGCGGCGCCGGCGCTCGCGTCCATCATCGCCTGCGAGCGCGATCCGGGGCCGCAATGCGCGAGCGATGAGGACATCGCGGCGTTCGTGCGCGCCAAGGGCATCTCGGTCTACCACCCGGTCGGCACCTGCCGGATGGGGCCGGAGGCCGACGCGGTGGTCGATCCCGAATTGCGCGTG
>VAZU01000289.1 GCA_005884745.1 Alphaproteobacteria bacterium | reverse complement strand
ACCGAGTCCTCGAGATCGAGGATCAGGGCGTCGGCGCCCGCCGAAAGCGCTTTGGCGAGCTTTGCCGTGCTGTCACCGGGCACGAACAGCGCCGAACGCAGGGCCGCGATCATCGCGGCCGCATGCGCATGAACGCCTGGCGGTGACATTCGGCGACGAGCTTGCCGTCCTGATTGTAGGCGCGGTGATAGAACTCGACGATGCCGGCTCCGGGCCGGGAGTTCGATTCCCGCTTGCCCAGCACTTCGGTGGTGCAATGGACGGTGTCGCCCTCGAACAGCGGATGCGGGAACTTGACCTCGGTCATGCCCAGA
>VAZU01000288.1:3130-5393 GCA_005884745.1 Alphaproteobacteria bacterium | reverse complement strand
CGGTCGATGTGCAGCGGCTGCGGATTGAGCGTCATGTTGGAGAACAGCATGTTGTCCATCTGCGTCACCGTGCGGGTGAGGCGATGCTCGAAGGTCTGGCCGAGCGGAAAATCCTCGAAATAGAGCCCGCCGCGGGGATGGCGGGCGGCGGAGAGCGTGGCGTGTTCCATGGGTTTCCTCCTGGGAATGGTCTTACGCGCGATTTCACCGGCGGGCCCGCAGAATAGCAAGCTCCGCGCGGCACGGCCCAGCGCGCTCGCCGCGGCTTGGACGCCCGCATCCGGCCGGTCAATCCTTGTACGGATCGAACTCCTTCTCACCGGCCATGATCACGGCAAAGGGGCGCAACGTGTGGAGCACGCGCACGGTGCCTTCGTGCTCGGCGAGCACGTCGGGCAGGCGACGGTAGGCTTGCGGCGCCTCGTCGAGCCCGCCGCCGATGAGCAGTACGCCCTTTTGCCGCAGCCACGCCAGCATCTCGTCGTGGCGGACGCGGCCCGGCATGCGGATCTTCTTGCCGGTCGCCGGATCGCGCTGAAAGCGGCCGCGCGCCTCGGTGCGCGACATCATCCGGCCCGCGCCGTGGATCGTGCTGTAGAGCGCCGCGCGCGATTTTTCGCCGTCGATGCCCTCCAGGATCACCGCGTCGTCGCCCATCGAGCCGCCGACGAAGCCGCGCTGCCCGGGGAACGCCGGGGTGGCGCCCTTGCGCACGACCCACAGTTTTCGGCCGAAGTGCTCCTCGCGCCAGGCGTAATTGTGATGGTTGTGAACTGCATCGGTACTGTTCGCGCCGAGAATCGAGCGCACCTTGTCGACCACCCATTCGCGCCCGGCGTAGGCATAGGATCCCGCGAGCTCCATCGCGGCGAGATAGCGCTCCCCTAGCTCGGAATCCGTCCGCACCAGGGCGGGCTCGACGTCCATGCCGTCCCGGCCGCCGGCTTGCTTCAAGTATTTGGTCGCGCTCTTGTGGCCGAGCCCGCGCGAGCCGAAATGCACGCCGATCCAGACGAAACCCTCCTCATCCTCGAACAGATCGACATAATGGTTGCCGGAACCGACCGTGCCCAGCTGGTTGCGGGCCTGGGCCTTGAGGTCCTGCACCGCGGCGGCGGTCCAGGCTTCCTCGTCGTCGAACAGCGGATGCTCGACCTTTTCGGCATTGGTACGGCCGAGCCCGAAGCTGACGTTGCCGGCGATATCGCGGACGATGGTGCCGACGCGGTCCTCGATCTCGGATTTTTTGACATCCAGGCGCGCCGCCAGATTGCCGCAGCCGATGTCGAAGCCGACGCCCGAAATCGAGACGTGGTCCTCATAGGCGATCACGCCGCCGATCGGATGCGCGTAACCGAGATGGCCGTCCGCGCACAGCACCCCGCCGGCCACGCTGCCGACCTGCATGCAGCGGTCCATCTGCGCGAGCGTGCGCTCGTCGTGCCGGCCGAAAATACACGCCTGGGGCATGAGGGTGTGCCACGATATTGTGACGTAGCCCGGATCCTAAATAGCCGGGGTCCGCATTTCACGTAAGCATTAACCGGCCGTTTACCACCTCCGGCCCGCTGCAATCCCGGATGGGGGCCGCGTTGCAAACAATGCAACGAGGGCAATGAGCTTTATGGTGAACGCTTTGTTAAGCGGCTGCCGTTACCTTGCTGCTTGCCGGGTAACAGTCCGGTGCTCCTGTCGCGTCGGCACCATGATCGTTCGTCATTTCCTCCAGTGGGTGCGTACGGCCCCGGCCGCGGACCGGGCCGACGCCACCGGCGCATTGGCCCGCGCCTATCTTTACTCGGATCTGTCGCCCGACGACCGCATGGCCGCCGAGGGCGCCATGGTCATGTCGCTCGACGATCCCTCGCCCCTGGTGCGGCGCGCGCTGGCTGCAACGCTCGCCGGATCGCCGGAAGCGCCGCCGGCCGTCATCCTCGCGCTTGCCGTTGACCAGCCGGAGATCGCGAGCCTCGTGCTCGAGCGCTCCCCGCTGCTGCTCGACGCCGATCTCGTGGAATTGGTGGCGGCGGGCGATGAGGCGAACCAGGAGCCGATCGCGCGCCGGAGGGGGCTGCCGCGCTCGGTCGCGGCCGCCATCGCCGAAGTCGGCTCCGCCGAGGCGTGCCTGATCCTGATCGAGAACCCCGCTGCCGAGATCGCCGCGTTTTCGCTCGGACGCATCGCCGAGCGGTTCGGGCACCTCGCCGCAGCTCGCGAGGCGTTGTTCGCACGCGCGGATTTGCCGGCGCCGAGCCGGCAAGCC
>VAZU01000288.1:0-3119 GCA_005884745.1 Alphaproteobacteria bacterium | reverse complement strand
CGAGAAGGCCACGGTGACGCTCGCTGCCGCGTCGCCGGCCCGTGAGCTCGGACCCTTGGTGCGGCACCTGCGGGAAAGCGGTCAGCTCAACGCCGGGCTGATGCTGCGCACGCTGCTGTGCGGCAACTTCGCTTTGTTCGAGCAGGCGCTCGCCGAGCTTTCCGGGCTGCCGCCCGCGCGGGTTGCCTCGCTGTTGCATGATCGCCGCGGCGCCGGAGCGCGGGCGCTGTGCGAGCGGGCAGGATTGCCGGAATCGACATTGCCGGCGTTCGCGGCTGCGATCGAGGCGCTGCACGAGCATGGGTTCATCGGCGATCCCGGCGGGCCGGCGCAGCTCAAGCGCCGCATGATCGAACGCGTGCTCACGCGCTACGAGGACGCCGCCGCGACCGAGATCGACCCGATCCTCACCCTGTTGCGACGCTTTGCCACCGAAGCCGCGCGCGAAGAGGCTCGGCTGTTCTGCCAGGAACTCGCCGCCGCGTAAGCGGCGAGGCGTTCCCCGGACAAGGCGCAGCGCTTCAGCGGCTGCGCCGCAGATCCGGGGTCCAGTTTTTAACCGCAGCACAAATGGGTCCCGGTTCAGCAGCGCAGCAGTTTCGTGCTGCGCTGCGCCCGGGACACGAGTCATGCGTTTGGGCGCGCTGAGCCGCTCAATAGCCGAACTGCTCGCGCAGGATGCGCTCGTCGAGGCTATGGCCGGGGTCGAACAGCATGGGGATGGCGATGTCCCGGTCCATCGAGACCTCGACGGTCCGCACCGAGCGGACCTCGTCGTGGTCGGCGACGGCCGCGGCCGGGCGCTTGTCGGGCTCCAGCACCTCGATGCTCACGCGGGCGCGGTCCGGCAGCAGCGCGCCGCGCCAGCGCCGCGGGCGGAACGGGCTGATCGGCGTCTATGCCAGGAGCGGCGCGTGGATGGGGATCACCGGGCCCTGGACCGATAGATTGTACGCGGTCGAGCCGGCCGGGGTAGCGAGCAACAGCCCGTCGGCGACGAGGTCCTTAAGCCGCTCCTTGCCGTCGATGAGAATGCGCAGGCGCGCGGCCTGATAGGTTTCGCGGAACACCGAGACTTCGTTGATGGCGCGATATTCATGCTCGACGCCGCGCACGTCGCGGGCGCGCATGCGCAGCGGATGGAACATTGTGGGTTCCGCTGCGGCGATGCGCTCCTTCAAACCTTCCTCCTGATATTCGTTCATGAGGAAGCCGACGGTGCCGCGATGCATGCCGTAGATCGGCTTGCCCGAGCTCATCAGCCGGTGCAGGGTCTGCAGCATGAAGCCGTCGCCGCCGAGCGGCACGATGACGTCGGCGCTCTCCGGCGCCACCTCGCCGTAGCGCGCGGCGAGCCGGGCGCGGGCGCTCTGCGCCTCCGGGCTCGGACCCGCGACGAAGGCCAGCTTCTCGGTTCGGGCAGGGGTGCGGTTCATCGGTGCCAAGGGCTCAAAGAGCGGCGCGAATCGGATTTTTGCGCAAAACCGGGAGTGACGAGCATGGATCGCGCGGTCTTCGTCTATACGACCTATCCGTCCGTTGTCGAGGCGGAGCAGGCTGGACGCGCCATCGTGGAGCGGCGGCTCGCCGCCTGCGTCAACATCCTGCCGGGCATGATTTCGCACTATTGGTGGCAGGGCGCGATCGAGCGCGCCGAGGAAGCGGTGATGATCATCAAGACCCGCGTCTCGCTCGCCGAGGCCGTGCGCGACGCGGTCAAGGCGATGCATTCGTACACGACGCCGGCGGTGCTGTTCCTGCCGCTCGAAGGCGGCGATCCGGCCTACCTGAACTGGCTGATGCAAGAGACGCGGGATGAGCAGTCGTAGCGTGGGCAAAATCGCCCATTCGGTGGAACATCGCTGGAAGCCTCACTGAGCTGCGTGGGGCGGCGCATCGCGCAAAGAGTTTGGGCGTCACCGACTACGTGCTTGCGATGCGCCGCGCCCACCCTACTGCAGAGCTCAGTAGCTGATGTGTCCCTCGATGGCGGCCTTGAGGTCGGCGTATTCCCGGCACGCGGTGCCGCCGCAGATCGAACGGATCTTTTCCAGGAAATCCTGGGCTTTCAGCAGATTGCCCTGCTCGACGTGCCACATCCCGTAATATTGCCAGGTGCGCACGTGGTTCGGATCCGCCGCGAGCGCCTTCTCGTACCAGATCCGGGCGGCTTCATAATTGCCGAGCTTGCGATTGGCATAGCCGATGTAATTGGCGACTTCGGCGCTGTCGTCGTGACCGAGCGCGCGGAAGGCGGCGATGGCCGCTTCGTACTTGCCGTCGAGCGCGAGCGCGCGCGCCGCGCGATAGCCGTCGATGAACTCCTGCTCGGATTTCTTCTCGGGCTTCTTCTTTTGCGAGGCCTTGCCGGGATCCTGCTTGTCGGTCGCGGGGGGTGGCGGAGGCGGCTGCTGGCCGCGCGGCTCCGGATCGCCGGCGGCAAACGAGGGTCCGGTCGACACCGCAAGGCCGAACAGCAGCGCAGTGGCCAGGATGGCGAGACGATGCGGATTTGCCGGCATGGCCGTTCCCCTCGTGTTCGTCGTTTGGTCGATCATAATACGTTCTCGAGGTCGCGTGGGCAAAACGAGCCGGGCTTTCACGCGGGCGTGATTGAAAGCCAAGCCGGCATGGAGCTGGCGCGCCTCGAATCTGAATATTGGCCGACCGGCTTCATCATGTGGCGTTCACCTAGCTGAACGAAACCGCGCGTCCGGCTTCACCGCGAGTTCAGCGCGGGTCGCCCATAGTGCCCGCAACGTTCGGCCGGGCCCGCCGACGTCATCCGAACGAAAGGCCCTGAAAGGAATACTCCCATGTTGAAGCAGATCGCTGCGGCACTGTTTGCCGCGACCGTCATCGCCGCTCCGGCATTCGCAGTCGACACCGGTCAATCCAAGCCGGCGGTCGAGACCAGCAAGCCGGCCGCGGACGTCAAGGTGCAGCCGCCGCGCCACGTCCGGCACCCCCTGCGCTACCACCGGCACGTCACGCAGGCCCACGTCAAGCACGTGAAGCATGCCAAGCACGCCGCCGGCGCCAAGAAACTCGACAAGACGCCCGCGCCCAAAAGCCCGGGCCAAGCCGCAACCGCGCCCGCATCCAAGTGATCGACGGGC
>VAZU01000287.1 GCA_005884745.1 Alphaproteobacteria bacterium | reverse complement strand
AGGAATTGCAGCGCACGGTCAAGCCGGATGTGCGGCAGCGTGACGCTGCCGGTGCCGGTCCCGGTCGGCTCGAGCGGCGGCGGACGGAAGCGCAGGAAACGATAGTCCGCCTCCCGGGCCGGTCCGGCGCTCAGCCCCCGGAAGGGCTCGGCGCCGGCGACGAGCGCCCCGGAATCTTCGGGAAGATCGCCGGGGAACGCGGCGATCTCCGTCGATCCATCGAACACCTCGGTTCCGGCGGCCTCGCCAGCGGCCGGAACCCCGATGATCGAGGGCAAACGCTCGCGGCCGCGCGCAACCGTCGCCTCGCGCGTCGCGCGTACTGCCGCCAGCGCCGCCACGTCGATCCGGGCGCCCGAGAACTTGGCGCGCCCGATCGCCTGCTCCGTCATGCGAGCGAGAATGCGCTCGAGCCGGTCGTGGCTGGAGTGATGCAGATGATCGGCCTTGGTCGCGGCAAACAGGATGCGGTCGATCCGCGGGCGCATCAATGCGCTGCCCAGGGTCCATCGTCCCGGGCGGAAGCAGCCGAGGATCGCCGCGAGCGTGGCTTCGAGGTCCTTGACGGCCGCGGGCCCGGCGTTGAGTGCCGCCAAGGCATCCACCAGCACGACCTGGCGATCCAACCGGGCGAAATGCTCGTGAAAGAACGGCCGCACCACGAAGCCTTTGTAGGCCTCGAACCGGCGCTCCATCATGGCGCGGAGCGAGCCTTTGGCGGGCGGCTCCGCGCCGCCGAGCGCAAGCGGCGCGAAGGTGAAAGCCGGAGCGCCGGCGCGTTCGCCCGGCATCAGGAACCGGCCGGGCGGCAGCAGGCTCAGCGCATAGCGCGCGTCGCGGCAGGCGCGAAGGTAATCGGTGAACAGCTTTGCGGCGGTGAGCGCCGCCTGCTCGTCCTCGCCGGCTTCTGGGTCGAGCGCGGCAAGATGTGCGTGCCATCGGCTCGCGAGCCTGCGGCGCGGCTCCTCGTAGGAGAGCTTCAGCGCCTGGGCCGACCATTCGCGATAGCTCATGGCGAGCAGCGGCAGATCGAGCAGCCACTCGCCGGGATAATCGACGATGTCGAGGGTGAGCGTGCGGTCGGCGCCGCTGAGGGACTGATATTCGACGACGAGCCGCAGCTCGCTCACGCGGCGCGTCGATTCCGGCCAGGCGCGGTTCTTGACCAGCGCATCGACGTGCCGCTCGTACTCGAACCGCGGCACCGCGTCGTCGGGCTGCGGCTCGAGCCGCGCCCGGGCGATGCGCCCGGAGGCCAGCGGCTCGAATAAAGGCAGCCGGGCGCCGTGCATGAGATCGTGCACCAGCGCCGTGATGAACACGGTCTTGCCCGCGCCGGAGAGGCCGGTCACGCCAAGCCGGACGGTCGGGTGGAGCAGATGGCTGCCGAACTCCAGGATGGCGCGTGCCGCCAGCCGGGCCTCTTCGGCGATCGCCTGGATTCGCGTGAGCATGGGGAGAAGCACGACCTCGTAGCCCGCGTGGCCGAGCGGGAATGTGGAATATCCCTGTAGCCCGGATGGAGCGCCGGAAGGCGCGAAATCCGGGAACGTCCTCCCCGCATTCCGCTCCGCTCCATGCGGGCTACGAGGTCACGCCTAATCCGTCGCCAGGTCGAGCTGGCGGGGCGCGACGAAGCGATCGAGCCGCCCCGATTTCGGATGGAGCTTTCCCCAATCGTCGACCGGAAAATCGATCACCGCCAGGCCGGCGGTCGGAAATTTCTCCAGCAGACGCTGCCGGGCATCCACGTCGCCCGAGGCGATCAGGAACTCGGCGAGATCGCGAAGCCCGGGATTGTGCCCGACCACCAGCAGTACGTGGACGTCGCGCTTGGTCGATCGGATGGCTTCGAGGATCGCCTTGGGGCCGGTTTCATAGAGCCGCTCCTCGTAGACGACCGGAGCGGGCTTGCGAAAGGCCTCGGCAACCAGGCCCCAGGTGTCGCGCGCGCGCGTCGCGGTCGAAACGAGCACCAGATCCGGGATGAGAGCATGATGGGCCATATAGGCGCCGATGAGCGGCGCCGAATCGCGGCCGCGCGAGGCCAGTGCCCGGTCCTGGTCCTTGAGGCCGATCCCGGTCCAGTCGGATTTGGCGTGACGCAGCAGGATGAGGCGGCGCATGGCTAAAAAGTCGATTTCCGCTGCCGGAGAGTCTAGCATGCCGGCCGCGTGCGGCCATGGGCGCGCGGCGGGCGATCCGGCGCGGATTTTCGTCGCAATTGCCATGCAATTGTCGGCTCGTTCCCACGGCGTGTCGTCGCCCGCGCAGGCGGGCGATCCAGTAGCGGCCGCGTCGCGCACAGGGTCTGGGTTCAGGCCGATTGCTCCGGGCTAGTGGATCGCCCGGTCAAGCCGGGCGATGACAGCGAAGAGCGAGGAACGATGGCCGAAGCGGGCGGAATCGACGGGCCGAAATGGTACGCGGAGACCACGGTCGCCGCGCCGGAACGCGCGCCCCTCGTTCAGGACGCGGACGTCGACGTCTGCGTGATCGGCGGCGGGCTCGCCGGCCTCACCGTGGCGCGCGAGATCGTCCGGGCCGGCTGGTCCGTCGTCGTGCTGGAGGCCAAGAAAATCGCCTGGAATGCGTCGGGCCGCAACGCCGGCTTCGTCGCTCCGGGGTTCTCGGAGCGGATCGAGAACATCATCGAGCGGGTCGGACTGAGCCGGGCCAAGCAATTATGGGCATTGTCGGCCGACGGCGTCGAATATGTCCGCGCCACCATCCGCGAGACGGGCATGCCGGGCGTAACCGCGGCCGACGGCCGGCTGATCGTGCTGCGAAGAAATGCCGAGGACGAGCTGTTGCGGCATGTCGCCATGATGCGGGTCGATTTCGGCGCGCGGCTCGACGCCTGGCCGACCGAGCAGGTTCGCGAGGTACTGCGCAGCGAGCGTTATTTTCAGGCGGTGCATCTGCCGGGCGCGTTCCGGATCCACCCGCGCAATTACGCGCTCGGGCTCGCCGCGGCGGCGGAGCAGGCCGGCGCCCGCATCTTCGAGGATACGCCGGCGCTGGCGATGGATTCCGCGGGCGTGCGCAAACGCGTCGATACGCCAAAGGGCCGGGTGCGGGCGGGGCACGTGGTGCTGGCGGGCGGCGCGCATCTCGGCTCGGTGTTCCGCGCCGTATCGGAGACGCTGCTGCCGGTCTCGAGCTACATGGCCGTCACGGCGCCACTCGGCGAGGCGCTCGGTGACGCGGTCCGCTATCGCGGCAGCGTATCGGACACGCGCCGCGGGGGCGATTATTACCGGATCGTCGACGGCGACCGCTTGCTCTGGGGCTCCGGCATCAGCACGCGGATCTCGGCCCCGCGCGGATTGGCCGGCTCGATCGAGCGGGATATCCGCGATGTCTATCCGCAGCTCGGGGCCGTGAAGATCGACCATGCCTGGTCCGGTCTCATGAGCTATGCGGTCCACAAAATGCCGTTGATCGGCGAGGTGATGCCGGGCGTCTGGGTCACGGGCGCGTTCGGCGGCCACGGCATCAACACGACGGCGATGGCCGGCGATGTGATCGCCTCCGCGATCGTCGCGGGCGACGATCGCTGGCGGCTGTTCTCCGCCTACGAGCTGGTTTGGACCGGAGGCGCGTGGGGACGCGCGGCGGCGCAGATCCTGTTCTGGGCGAGGCGCCTGCAGGACGCGGTCGCGGAAGGTCTTGCGCAGCGCCGGGACACCGCCCGCCGGCGCGCGGTGCAGCAAGCCGCGCACGAGGCCGCGGAACGCGAGCGGCGCGCCACCGAAGCCGTGCAACGCCGCGCCGCGGAAGAGGCGGCGCGCGCCGCGGCCGAGGAGAGTGCGGAGCGTTTCGCCGCCGCGCAGCGCAACGCGGCGGAACGGGCGCATCAAGCCGCGGTGCAGGCCAAGCAGCCTCGCCGGATCGCGGACACCGTGGCCGCGCACAAGGTCGAATTGCTGCGAGCCGCGCGGGCGGCCGGCGGCGGCGGCGGCGGCGAGGCGGACTTGGGCAACGAAGCCGGTCATGGTTTCGAGACAGCGCCGGCCGGCTCCGAGGAAAAACCCGCAGCGCCGCGGCAGCTCAGCAAATCGCGGCGCAAGGCCAAGCGGACCTGACCCCCGTCACGTCCCGTCTTCTTGCGGGGCGCTTCGGCGCGCGGGATTCATCCGCCGAAGCAGGGGCGCAGGCGGATCAGGTCGAGCCGATGTAGAACCGGGCGCTCAGCTCCAAAAACGTCTCAGGCCCGTGATGAATGATGTTGCGGGCGAAATAGGGCGGCACCGCCATGTCCGGGACGATGAAGCCGTCCCGCACCGGAATGGGCAAAAGGTCGGTGCGGCTGGCAAGATCGAGCTCCAACGCCTCGCCGGTCCGGATCACCGCCGCCGCCGGGGTGAGGCTGAAGCGCACCAGCACCGGCTCGTTCGCGCGAAGCGGCTGACGCATCGCGGTGTCGATCGCGATCTCGCAGCGGCTGCCGCGCCCGGCGT
>VAZU01000079.1:24148-27943 GCA_005884745.1 Alphaproteobacteria bacterium | reverse complement strand
AATCCCCGGGCTCGAGGTCCTCGGAACGCGGAGTGGCGTCGCGCTTGCTGGCGGGCTTTGCTGGCGAGGGTTGCGCATCGGCTCCGGCCGCCGCCGGCGGGCTGGCCGCCGGGGCTTCCGCCGCATTGCGCGGCGCCCACGGCCGGTCGTAGCCGTCGGGCCGCGCGGGCGTGATCTCCCAGATATTGCCGATGCGGCGAAGGGCCAGCGCTCCCGTCCGCGCCCGCAGCGTGCGGTCGATCACCTGGGCGGCGCACTCGGGCGGCGCGCGGTGCGCCGTGACGATGAGCCCCGCGAGGCGGCAATCGTCTTCGTACGCTTCCGCCGCCGTCGCCAAGCTCACGATCGTGCCGTCGGCAAGCCGCGCGATGCAGCCGATCTCGTCGCAAGACACACCCTGCGCGAGGCCCGGGTCGCCCGATGTGCGCGGATCGGCGTCGGCGCTCAGCCATTCGCGCACGGCGAAACTGTCGCCCCCTTTTTTGATGATCGAAAAATTGCCGCCCGCGGTCCTGACCCCGACGAGGTCCGCGCCCTGCGCCACCAGCACGTCGGGAAGCGGCGTGCGCACCGCCCACAGAATTCCAAACGCGAGGATGAGCGCGCCCATCCAGCGCAGCGGGGTTCGCAGCAGGCAGACCACGAGCATCCCGGCAGTGATGACGAGGAGCGCCCCGGTGCCGAATGCGGTCACGCGGCCGACCGCGCCCGGGAGACTCGCGACCCACAGCGCAACGTCGATCATCCATTGCAGGCCGTCGCCCATCAGCCGCCAGAAGAAATCGTCGAAGCCGAACGGCATGGCGAGAAGCGCCAGCATGCCGGCCGGCATCACCCAGGCGGACACCACTGGCATCGCCAGCAGATTGGCCAGCACGCCGTAAGGCGCCATGCGGTGGAAATGGAACGCCGCATAGGGCGTGGTGGCGAGGCCGGCGAGCAGCGAGGCGAAGATGAGGCTCAAGATCTCGCGCACGCCCCACAGCGCGATGCGCGCGCCGAACGAGGTGTCCGCATTCGGCCTGGCGAACGGCAGCCCGTGGCGATAGCCGGCAACGAGCGCGAGCGTCGCCGCAAACGACATGTGGAAGCTCGGATGCACCACCGCTTCCGGCGCCAGCAGCAGCACCGCGATCGCGGCGATCGCGAGCGTGCGGAAGGTCACGGCGGTCCGGTCGACCAGCACCGCGAGCAGCACGATACCGATCATATAATAGCTGCGCTGCGTCGCGACTTCCGCGCCGGAGAGCAGCAGATAGAACGTGGCCGCCGCGAGTGCACCGAGCGCAGCCCATTTCTTGATCGGATGCCGGCTCGCCAGTCCCGGGATCAGCGCCAGCAGCGCGCGAATGACGAAGAACACCACGCCCGCGACCACCGCCATGTGATAGCCCGAGATCGACAGCACGTGGGCGAGGCTCGAAATATACATCGCGTCGTTGACCGGCCCGGAGATCGCATCGCGGGTTCCGGTCAAGAGCGCCGAAGCGATCGCGGCCTTGTCGCCCGGCAGCGCCGCGCGGATGTGCTGGTCGATGCCGTCGCGCATGCCCTGGATGAACGCGGCGTATCGCACCCAGAACGCCGGGCGCGCTTTCGGCTCCGTCGCCTTGATGTCGCCGCTGACGAAGCCGGTGGCACCGATGCCCTGGAAGTAGAGATCGCGGGAGAAATCGTAGCTGCCGGGTTTGAGCGGCGCGAGCGGCGGATTGAGCCTCGCTTTCAGCTCGACGAACTGACCGACGGTCGGCGCCGTGCCCTTGCGCACGGAGAGGCGAACGCGGCCAGGCGATTCCGCCAGCCGCCGGCCTTCGATCTGGTGGACCCGGATCACGATGCGGTCGGTGCGCTCGCGGGATTCGCGCACCTCGACCCAGCCGGTGATCGCCGGATGGGCGATCCAATCGGTTCTGACCGTCGCGGTCGCAAAGCCCGCCGCCGCCGCGGCCAATCCCAGAACGACCGGAAGCCCGACCGGTCTTGCGCGCCACGCGATGGTGGCGCCGGCGAGCGCGCCCAAGAGCAGGATCGGAGCCCACAGCAGCGGCTCGCGCGGCGCGGTGAAATACACGACGATGCCGGCCCCGAACGCGACCGGCAGCCAGGGAACGAGCCGGCCCGGGCCGACCTCGGCGAGCGCCCAATGGTAGACGCGGTCGCGCAGCTCGCCGGCGAAGCCGGCAATGCCCCAAGGCTCCGGCCGCCGCGCTCCTGCCGCGGCCGGCCAAGTCCGAGCCCGTGCCCTGCCCCGCTCCGTCATCGCGGCGTCCCAACATTCGCCGGCCGATGAAGGCCAAGCGAACCGCCCCGCGCACCCCGTCAGAGAGGTGCGCCGTGGTGTCTCCGCCGCGCTCCCATGCTACACGAGCCCGGCGCCGGATGCGCAAGAATCCAATGCAATTGCGACGGGCCGGGAGGGGTCAGATGACGAGGATCTTATTGGTGCAGGGCTGTGCGGCCATAAGATCGAGCCGGCGCGCTCGGCCGCTCCGGGCGGCTATGCACCGCCGCTCACCTTGGCCCAGGTGTCGCGCAGCCCGACGGTGCGGTTGAACACCGGCCTGCCCGGCCGCGAGTCCGCGTCGCGGACGAAATAGCCCTGCCGCTCGAACTGCACCGGATCGGCGAGATCGTCCGCGGCGAGCGCCGGCTCGAGCTTGGCGTCGGCGAGCACTTCCACCGAATTCGGGTTGAGATCGGCGGCGAAGTCCGAGACGCTCGGATCCGGCTTCAGCCGATACCCAGTGCATCGTCGCCTTGACCTTGCGACCATCGGGCGCGTTGCCCCCCTTGGTTGCCGGATCATAGGTGCAGCGCAGCTCGACCGGCTCGCCGGCGGCGTTCTTCACCACGTCGCGACAGGTGACGAAATAGGCGTATCGCAGGCGCACCTCGGCGCCCGGCGAGAGGCGAAAGAACTTTTTCGGAGGCTGCTCCATGAAGTCGTCCCGCTCGATGTAGAGCTCGCGCCCGAACCGGATCCGCCGCGTGCCCGCGGCCTGTTCGTCCGGATGGTTGACGGCTTCGAGCTCCTCGCTTTGCCCTTGCGGATAGTTCTCGATGACGATCTTGAGCGGCCGCAGCACCGCCATCCGCCGCAGCGCGGTCCGATTGAGAACCTCGCGCACCGAATGCTCGAACATCGCCACGTCGACGACGCTGTTCGCCTTGGCGACCCCGATCCGCTTCACGAAATCGCGAATGGCGGCCGGCGGCACGCCGCGGCGGCGCAGGCCGGCGATCGTCGGCATCCGCGGATCGTCCCAGCCGGCCACGTGGCCGCTGCGCACGAGCTCGGTGAGCACGCGCTTCGACAGCAGCATGTACGTCATGTTGAGCCGCGCGAATTCGTACTGCCGCGGCCGCGACGGAACCGGCAGGTTCTCGAGGAACCAGTCGTAAAGCGGCCGATGGTCCTCGAACTCCAGCGTGCAGATCGAATGGGTGACGCCTTCGATCGCGTCGGACTGGCCGTGCGCGAAGTCGTAGCTCGGGTAGATATGCCATTTCGTTCCGGTGCGAGGATGCGGCGCGTTGAGGATGCGGTAGAGCGCCGGGTCGCGTAGGTTGATGTTGCCCGCCGCCATGTCGATCTTCGCCCGCAGCACGCGCGCACCGTTCGGGAATTCGCCCGCGCGCATGCGGCGAAACAGGTCGAGGTTCTCCGCCACGCTACGATCGCGGAACGCGCTGTTCTTGCCGGGCTCGGTCAGGGTGCCCCGGTTCGCCCGCATCTCGTCCTGCGACTGGTCGTCGACATAGGCGTTTCCGTCGCGGATCAGGCATTCCGCCCAT
>VAZU01000079.1:1196-24129 GCA_005884745.1 Alphaproteobacteria bacterium | reverse complement strand
TCGGACGCGTGGTAGAGGTGCTTGCCCCAGTCGTAGCCGAGCCAGCGGACATCGCGCTCGATCGCGTCGATATATTCCCGCTCCTCCTTGGTCGGATTGGTGTCGTCGAACCGCAGATGGCAGCGGCCGCCGAACTCTTCGGCGATGCCGAAATTGAGCGCAATGGACTTGGCGTGGCCGACGTGCAGGTAGCCGTTCGGCTCCGGCGGGAACCGGGTCACGATCTGGGTGTGCCGCTTCGCGGCGAGATCGGCGGCGACGATGTCGCGGATGAAATCGCGTCCAGCTTCCGTGAAGGTTTCGTTCGCCGTCATGCCGATCCCTGCTGTGCTGCGCCGTGGCGGCGCCTATCTGCCAGTTTCACGGCCGCGCGTCGAGACGGCCCGCCTTTATTGCGCTCGCGCGTCTTTGCCGGTGTTGAGAGCCGTGGTACATCGCCCGACGTCGTCGTTGCCCGCCGCCGGTCCTGCCCGTCCACATGAGCGAAACCGTCGTCACCCGCTTCGCGCCCTCCCCGACCGGCTTCCTGCACATCGGCGGCGCGCGCACGGCGCTGTTCAATTGGCTCTATGCGCGCGGACGCGGCGGCAAGATGCTGCTGCGCATCGAGGATACCGACCGCGAGCGCTCGACCGAGGCCGCGGTCGCGGCGATCCTCGACGGGCTGTCCTGGCTCGGCCTCGACTGGGACGGCGAGGCGATCTCGCAATTCTCCCGCGCCGCGCGCCACCGCGAGGTCGCGGAAGCGCTGCTTGCCGCCGGCAAAGCCTATTACTGTTACGCGAGTGCCGAGGAGCTCGCAGAAATGCGCGAAGCCGCGCGGCGCGAAGGACGCGCGAAGCTCTACGACGGCCGCTGGCGCGACCGCGATCCGAAAGAGGCGCCGCCCGGCGTCAAGCCGGTCATCCGCCTCAAGGCGCCGACCGAGGGCGAGACCATCATCGAGGATCAGGTCCAGGGTCGCGTGGTCTGGCAGAACCAGGACCTCGACGACCTGGTGCTGCTGCGATCCGACCAAACCCCGACCTACATGCTCGCGGTCGTGGTCGACGACCACGACATGGACGTGACTCACGTCATCCGCGGCGACGATCACCTCACCAACGCTGCGCGGCAGAAGCAGATCTACGATGCCCTGGGCTGGCCGGTGCCGGCCATGGCGCACATCCCGCTCATCCACGGACCCGACGGCGCCAAGCTCTCCAAGCGCCACGGCGCGCTCGGGATCGATGCCTATCGGGCCATGGGCTATCTGCCGGCCGCCATGCGCAATTACCTCGTCCGGCTCGGCTGGAGCCACGGCGACCAGGAGATGTTTTCGACCGAGGAGATGATCGCGGCGTTCGAGCTGGCGCAGATCGGCCGCTCGCCGGCGCGGTTCGATTTTGCCAAGCTCGAAAACCTCAACGGCCATTACATGCGCCAGACGCCCGACGCCGAGCTCCTCGCCGAGATCGAGCGCGTCCTGCCGCATATTGCCGGCGGCGAGGAGCTTGCCGCCAAGCTCACCCCGGAACTGCGGCAAAAGCTGCTCGACGCGATGCCGGGCCTGAAAGAGCGCGCCAAGACCCTGGTCGAGCTCGTCGATTCCGCCCGGTATCTCCATGCCGAGCGGCCGATCAAGCTCGAGGACAAGGCGGCGGCGCTGCTCACGCCCGACGCTCGGGCCATGATCGCCGGGCTCCTGCCGGTGCTCGAAAGCCTCGATCCGTGGACCCAGGAGCACCTGGAGCAGGCGGTGCGCGGCTTTGCCGAGCAACGCGGCCTGAAACTCGGAAGCGTCGCCCAGCCGCTGCGCGCGGCGCTCACCGGGCGGACGACCTCACCGGGCATCTTCGACGTGCTCCGCGTGCTCGGCAAGGTCGAGAGCCTGGCGCGCTTGCGCGACCAGGCCGTGCAGGCGGTCGGTGCCTGATTTTTGATCGGCGGCGGCACTTGCCCGCGGCGCCGACGCACCTTGCGGCACTGCAGCGAAAAGGTTACCTAAACCCCAGGCCCGCGGATGACGGGCCCGGCAGGTTTTGACGCAAACTTTCGCCACGCTGCGCGGTTGTCAGCCTGCGCCATCTTCATTTCGAGGGCTCCAGCATGGACGCGATCGCGGACGCCAAGGCCAAGGCCGCCACGGGCACCAACACCAACGCCGCAACGCTGAACGTCGGCGACAAGAGCTGGACCTTCCCGGTCTACGACGGGACGATCGGGCCGTCGGTGGTGGACATCGCCAAGCTCTACAACACCGCGGGCATGTTCACCTACGATCCGGGGTTCACCTCGACGGCGAGCTGCGAGTCGAAGATCACCTATATCGACGGCGACGAGGGAATTCTGCTCTATCGCGGCTATCCGATCGAGCAGCTGGCCGAGCACGGCGACTTTCTCGAGACCTGTTATCTGCTGCTGTACGGCGAGCTGCCGACCGCCGCCCAGAAAAGCGATTTCGATTATCGCGTGACGCGCCACACCATGGTGCACGAGCAGATGAGCCGGTTCTTCCAGGGCTACCGGCGCGACGCCCATCCGATGGCCGTGATGGTCGGGACCGTCGGCGCGCTCTCCGCCTTCTATCACGATTCGACCGACATCTCCGATCCGCACCAGCGCATGGTCGCCTCGATCCGCATGTGGCGTACAAATATACGATCGGTCAGCCGTTCATCTATCCCAAGAACGACCTCGACTTTGCCACGAATTTCCTGCGGATGTGCTTCGCGGTGCCGTGCGAGGACTACAGGCCGAATCCGGTGCTGGCGCGCGCGATGGACCGCATCTTCATCCTGCACGCCGACCACGAGCAGAACGCCTCGACCTCGACGGTACGGCTGGCGGGCTCGTCCGGGGCCAATCCGTTCGCCTGCATCGCGGCCGGCATTGCCTGCCTGTGGGGACCCGCGCACGGCGGCGCCAACGAGGCGGCGCTGAAGATGCTCGCCGAGATCGGCTCGGTCGACCGCATTCCGGAGTACATCAAGCGCGCCAAGGACAAGAACGATCCGTTCCGCCTCATGGGCTTCGGGCACCGGGTCTACAAGCATTATGATCCGCGCGCCAAGATCATGCAGAAGACCTGCTACGAGGTGCTCAACGAGCTCGGCTACAAGGGCGATCCGCTGCTCGAAGTCGCGCTCGAGCTCGAGCGCATCGCGCTCCACGACGAATATTTCCTCGACAAGAAGCTCTATCCCAACGTCGACTTCTATTCGGGCATCACGCTCAAGGCGATGGGCTTCCCGACCACGATGTTCACGGTGCTGTTCGCGCTCGCCCGCACGGTCGGCTGGATCGCGCAGTGGAAGGAGATGATCGAGGACCCGCACCAGAAGATCGGGCGCCCCCGCCAGCTCTATACCGGCGCGACGCGGCGCGACTATCTGCCGATCTCGCGGCGGAATAATCGCTGAATCGTCGACGTCGATTTCACGTCCGAGCGGGTGTTCGGAAAATCGAGCCCGCAAGCAGCTTGATGCTGCATAAAAATCTAAGGGCCGTGGATTCCTTTCCGCATTATTCGATCACTTCGTCGGCAATAGCGAGCACGCCCGGCGGAATGGTCAGGCCGAGCGCGCTGGCGGTCTTGAGGTTGATGACCAGCTCGAACTTGGTCGGACGCGCGACCGGCAGGTCGGCGGGCTTGTCGCCCTTGAGAATCCGGCCGGTGTAGATGCCAGCGAGGCGATAGGCTTCCGTCAGGCTGGCTCCATAGCTCATCA
Source organism: Alphaproteobacteria bacterium (assembly GCA_005884745.1). Lineage (GTDB taxonomy): Bacteria > Pseudomonadota > Alphaproteobacteria > Rhizobiales > Xanthobacteraceae > AP-16. Next base: position 20,419 of record VAZU01000079.1, on the reverse strand, counting down.
GGCCGCCGGCCGCGACGAAATGACCATACTGGTAGATCGCAGGCACCCTATGGCGTGCGGCCAAGGCCGCGAGTTGTTCCCGCCGCGTAGTGAAGAAGTTGCCGGTGCCGACGATGAGCGCGCCGGCTCGCAGTTGGACCAAACTCGCGAACGCCGTATCGATCTCGGCTTCGGTGCTGGCGTTCAGGATATGGATTTGCAGCCCGAGCGCGCGCGCTGCCTCCTGCATGTCGCTCGATTGGGTCTCGGCTCTGGGATCTTTCTGGTTCACGAGCAGGCCGATGATCTTGGCTGTGGGTATCAAATCGTGCAGCAGGCCCAGTCGCTTCGCTACCAACTCGGAGCTCAACTGGGTTACGCCGGTGATGTTGCCACCCGGCCGATTCAGGCTGGCTACGAGGCCAAGCGTGCCTGGGTCACCGGCCGTCTCGAAAACGATGGGAATGACCGCGGTCGCAGCTTTGGCTGCGAGGGCCGCGGGTGTACCAGCCGCGGCGATCACCGTCACCTTTCGCCGCACCAAATCGGCCGCCAGTCCCGGAAGTCGGTCGTAGTGATCCTCCGCCCAGCGGTATTCGATGGTGATATTCTGGTGCTCGATGTAGCCAGTTTCACGTAAGCCTTGCCGCATCTGTGTTCCGAAGCGCGGGTTCGCCGCGCGTGCCGCCATTGATGAGGCCGATCACGGGCATCGCCGGCTGCTGCGCGCGCGCGACGAGCGGCCACGCCGCGGCACCGCCCACCAGTGCGATGAACTCCCGCCGCCTCATCGATGGCCTCGTCGGCGCCCAGCGGATCATGGTGGCTTGTATCCGAATTACCCGGCTCAGAATACCGCACTCCGGGCTGGTTTCATGCCTGGCGCGAAGCCGATCTCTTCCAGAGCGGACGGGACGGGAAGCCGGAGCATCATGAATTTCGAGACGACTGTCAGTGGGAATGCGCAGTCCGGCGAGCTTCACCCTAGCGCAGCTCGCGGCGCGCGGCGGCGAGCACGATTTCCGCGGCTCTGCGGCTCGGCTGCGCGGTTGCGATCTCCATGATTTGATCGAGCCGGGCGAAGGCCTCGAGCTGGCGCCGGCGCTCCGGCCCGTCGCAGAGCAGCGGAAAGAGCGCCGCGGCGAGCCGCTCCGGAACGCACGCGTCCTGCAGCAATTCCGGCACGATGTTTTCGCCGAGCACGAGGTTGGCGAGGATCACCGAGGGCACCCGGATCAGCCGTCGCGCGATTGCCGCCTCCCAGCCTGCGACGCGGTAGGCCGCCACAGTGGGTACCGCGGCGAGCGCGAGCTCGAGCGTGACCGTCCCCGATGCGGCGAGCGCCGCGCGCGCGATGCGAAACGCCCGCAGCTTCTCTTCCGGATCCACGATCACGCGCGGTGCAACGGGCCAATCTGCTGTCGCGCTTCTCACCTCTTGCAAGACCGCAGCGATGCTCGGCAGCATGAGCTCGATATTGCCGGCCCGGTGCCGCACCAACTCGAGCGCCGCTCCAAACGGACCGAGCAGGCGACGGATTTCCGCGGGCCTCGACCCCGGCAGCACCAGCACGATCGGCGGATCGGCTTGGCGTCGCGAAACCTCCGCAGCGTCGGGGCGCAAGGCTTTCACCTGCTCGGCGAGCGGATGCCCGACATAGGTGGTGGGCGGGCCGCCGAGCTTGCGATGCACGGCCGGCTCGAACGGCAAGATCGCAAGCACGTGGTCGACATAGGCCCGCATCGCGCGCGCGCGCCCCGGGCGCCAGGCCCACACCGAAGGCGAAACGTAATCGACGATGGGGATCGAGGGCGCGGCGGCGCGCACGCGCCGGGCCACCCGATGGGTGAAATCCGGGCTGTCGATGATGACGAGGACATCCGGTCGCGCGGCGATGATCGCTGCCGCGGTCTGCCGGATCCGCCGCAGGATCATGGCAAGCCGCCTCGGGATCGAGGCGAGGCCTATGATGGTCAGCTCTTCGATCGGGAACAGGCTCTCGAGCCCGGCGGCCGCCATGGCTCCCCCGCCGACGCCGGCAAACGACAGCGCGCCGGAATGCTGCCGGGCGAGCGCGTCCATCAGCGCCGCACCCAGGCGATCGCCGGATTCCTCTGCCGCGACGAGAAAGACCGCGAGCCGCCCGGCCGGCGGCACCTGGCCGGCAATTGCGCCGGTCATTGCCGCTGCGGGTCGGGGACGCCGACCACGAAAATCTTGCCCCGATCGGCCGCGGTGGCGACGACCTCGGGTTCCGCCATGATGGTTCCTCCGGCAACCACGGCAAGGCCGGCAAGGCCCGCACGAATGACGCCGGCGACCGTCTGCGGCCCGATCGAGGGAAGGTCGAAGCGGCGGTCCTGGCCTACTTTCGGCGCCTTGACGAGAACGCCCACCCCGACCGGATAGCGGATCCGGCCGAGCCTTCTGAGATCGGCCACGCGGGAGAGCATGGCGTCGGTGCCTTCCGCCGCTTCGACGGCGAGCACGTGACCGGCGGCGACGACCGCCGCCTGGCCGATGTCGAACGGGCCCATGGCGGCCAGCACGGCAAGCCCCGTGGCGATATCGGCTTGGTCGCGCTCGCTCGGTGCACGCTTGCCCATCGCGCCCTCGGCTACCAGGATCTCGGGCGCGACTTCGTGGGCGCCGAGCAGCCGAAATCCGTGCTCCTCGAAGATCCGGCCGATGCCGGACAGCAGGCGATCATCGCCGCCGCGATAAAGCCGGACGATCCGCGGCAACAGGCGCAGGGTCTGCCAGTCGAGCCGGATCTCATGGAGCGAAGGTCTGGTCAGGTTGCCGATGAACACCACGTCGCGGCAGCGCTCGGCGCTTGCCAGACGGCACATGCGACCGAATTGCCCCAGCGCGATCCAATGATGCGGGTAGCGCTCGACCGCCGCCGGATCGCCAAAACCCCGGAGCGGGAACAGAACCGCACGCCGTCCGTGGCGGAGCACGGCATCGGCCACGGCGAACGGCAGCGACCCGCCCCCGCAGATGATCGCCAGGGGGTCGTCCGTCGCACTGGGTTCCGGATGGCTGTCGGGCATCGCCGCGTCAACCCCGGTAACCGCCGCCCGGATGACAGAGCGGGCGGCTGCCCCCTTCGCGCACGAACGCAAGGATCGCCGCCACCGCGGGATCCGCTCCCAATTCCGCTTCGACGAGGTCGATGCGGCTCGCGAAGGTGCCCTCGCCGAAGAACAGCATCCGATAGGCCTTGCGCACCGCGTGAATCGAATCGCGCGAAAACTTCCGCCGCTTCATTCCAATCACGTTCAATCCCGCCAATTGCCCGACCGACCCGATGACGAACCCGAACGGAATGATGTCGGCACGCACTCCGGTCAGCCCGGCGATCATGGCATGGGAGCCGATGCGGCTGAACTGATGCACGGCCGAGAGCCCGCCGATGAAGACGTGATCCCCGACGATGCAATGGCCGCCCAAGGTGGCGCCGTTGGCGAACATTACCTCGCGGCCGACGCGGCAATCATGACCGACGTGGCTGTTGGCCATGTAGAACCCGCGCTCGCCGACCTCGGTGACGCCGCCGCCGTCCTCGGTGCCGATGTTCATGGTCACGCTCTCGCGAATGTCGCACTGACGGCCGACGACGAGCCGCGTCGGCCCGCCGCGGTAACGGATCGACTGCGGCGGCGTGCCGAGCGAGACGAAGGGGTAGATCGTCGTTCCAGCGCCCAGGGAGGTATGGCCGGTGACGTGGACGTGCGCCAGCAGCCGGCATCCCGGTCCGATCGTGACGTGCGGGCCGACGATGCAATAGGGCCCGATGTCGACGTCTTCGGCGATCTCGGCGGCACGCTCGACGCAAGCCGTTGGATGAATGCTCGGCATCCGGCGGTCACAGCTCGGCGATCATGGCGCCGAGCTCGGCTTCGCACGCGATCTGACCATCCACTTTGGCCTCGCCGCGGAACCACCACATGTTCCGGCGCCTGGCGAGGCGGTGCATGTGGTACTCGACGCGATTGCCCGGAATCACCGGCCGGCGGAATTTCGCCTTGTCGATGGTGATGAAGTACACCGATTGCGGCGGCCGATCTCGCTTGAGCGACAATGCGCAGATGGCGCCTGCGCTTTGCGCCATGCCTTCCAGCAGCAGCACGGCCGGCATCACCGGCCGGCCGGGAAAATGTCCCCGGAAGAACGGCTCGTTGACGGTGACGTTCTTGATCCCGACGCAGGATTCATCGCCGCGGATCTGCTCGATGCGATCCACCAGCAGGAACGGATAGCGGTGCGGAAGCAGCTCCAGGATCTGCTGGATGTCCAGCGCGTCGGCCGGCGTCGATGTCGTCATGTCGCGGCCTTTCAGGACTCGTCCGGTTGCGTTTGCTGCCGGCCGGAGCCGCGCTTGCCGGCGCGCAACGCCATCTGCTCCAGCAATTTCATCTCGCGGAACCAGATTCTCGCGGGCTTCGCCGGAATTCCGCCCCAGCGCGCGCCCGGCGGCACGTCGTCATTGACGATGCTGGTTGCGGCAATCTGCGCGCCCTCCCCGATCCGGACGTGATTGTTGATGCCCACGCGCGCCCCGAGCACGACGAAATCGCCGATCGTCACGCTCCCCGAGATGCCGGTCTGGGCCACCAGGATGCAATGGCGGCCGATCACGACATTGTGGCCGACCTGAACCAGATTGTCGATTTTGGTGCCCTCGCCGATGATCGTGTCGCGATTGGCGCCGCGGTCGATCGTGGTCCCCGCCCCGATCTCGACGTGGTCCTGCAGGATGACGCGGCCGACTTGCGGCACTTTGAGATGGCCGCCGGCACCCGTCACATAACCGAACCCGTCCTGTCCGATGCGGCATCCCGGATGAATGACGACGCGATCGCCGATCAGCGCATGCATGAGCGAGGATCCCGCGCCGATCGTGCAGTCGCGGCCGATGCGCACGGCGGGCCCGACGACGGCGCCCGCCTGGAGCACGGTTCCCGCCCCGATCTCGGCGCGCGGCCCGACGATGGCCGCGGGATCGACGGTCACTCCCTTCTCGAGCCGCGCCGAAGGATGCACGTGGGCGCCGGGCGCCGTGCCGCTCGCTTCGAACAGCGAGGACGGACGGATCGCCTGGGGATAGAGCGCGCGCGCCGCCTCGACGAAAGCCCGGTACGGCTGCGGCGCGAGCCGATACGAGGCAGATGCCCGCATGGGTCGAGCCGAGCTGGTCGGCGTAGCGGGGACTGTCGAGGAAGGCGAGATCGGCGGGCCCGGCCCGATCGAGCGGCGCGACATCGCTGACGCGGCGGTCGAGCGGCGCGCCGGGCCGCGGCGAAGCCCCGGTGAGCTCCGCGATCTCCCGCAAGGTGAGGCCGGATGCCGGCCGGAAGAACAGCGGATCGCTCATGCGCCCTGCCCCTTGGCCGGGCTCGCCCAGCTCAGAATTTCGTCCCGCCGCCGAAGCGGAACGCCTGGGTCACGTCGTATTTTTCCTTGGTCAGTGCAATGGCGTAATCGATGCGGAGCGGGCCGAACGGCGAGTCCCAGATCAGGCCGACCCCGACCGAGGAGCGCGGCGTATTCGACTCGGCAGGTCCGGTGCAATTGGTCGGGTCCCCGCCGCGCCCGCACAGCGTGTTCGGGAAGATCGGCGGAGTGAAGGTCTTCGGGCCGCCGTAAGTCCACACGTTGCCGACGTCGGCGAAGGCAGCGGCCTTCAGTCCGATATCCTTGGGCAGGTTCGGGATCGGCGACTGCACCTCCACGCTGGCGCCCCAGAAATTCTTGCCGCCGACGTTGTCATGGGTGGTTCCCACGGTCAGATCGCGCGGCCCGAACCCGTTGGGCGCGAAGCCGCGGACGAGCCACGGCCCGCCGAAATACGAGTCGAAGATGCGCACGCTTTGGCCGCCCCACGGGGTCACGTTCCCGGCCTGGGCGCGGCCCACCGCCACCACGTCGCCGAACAGGTTGTAATAATACCGCGCCTCGCCGCTGGTCTTGAGGAAATCGACGTCGCCGCCGAGGCCGGCAAAATCCTGCTTGAACTCCATCAGCAATCCGCTGCTCGGGTTGCGGATATTGTCGAGCGCGTTGTAGGTCAGCGAATAGCCGATCTGCGACACCCAGACCGGGCCGCGCAGCAGCGTCTGCTTGATGGCGCTGGAGACCTCGCCGTTGGCCTCGCAGGTTGCCAAGAATGCCAGTCGTGCGGGATCGTCCGGCGCCGCGTTGACGATAAGTGGATTCGTCGTGTCGCAGTCCGTCAGCCGCGGATCGACCGTGATCTTCTGGTGGTAGATGTTGTAGCGCAGCTGCAGCGCCAGATCTTCCCGCAGCGCCGACCCGAGGCGGAACCCGGTCCCGTAGGTCTCGCTGCCGTAGGACTGATACGGGCTCTTCAAGTTCTGCTGGGCGAACAGGTCGATGCCGGCGTTGAGCCGATAGCCGAGGAAATACGGCTCGGCGTAGGAGACCGAGAAGCCCCGCGAATACTGGCCGATGGTCGCCGCCGCCTTGGCGTATTGGCCTTGCCCGAGCAGATTGCGTTCGCCGACGCTGACCTCGGCGAGCCAGCCTTGCGCGGTCGAATACCCGCCCGACACCGAGAATTCCCCGGTCGGCTGCTCCTCGACCTCGACGTTGATGACCACGCGATCGGGCGCCGATCCGGGCTCGTTGCTCAGCTTCACGTTCTTGAAATATCCGAGACCCTTCAGCCGCCGTTCGGCGCGATCGACCAGCACTTTGTTGTAGGCGTCGCCTTCGGCGATCTCGAACTCGCGGCGGATGACGTAGTCGCGCGTCCGGCTGTTGCCGCGGATGTTGATGCGCTCGATGTACGCCCGCGCTCCCTCGTCGACCACGAACGTCACGTTGATGAGATGCGTCGCGGGATCCCGGTCGCCGCGCGGGCGCACCTGGGCGAAGGCGTAGCCGCGCTTCGACATCTCGATCGTCATGTTCTCGCTGGTCTTCTCCACCGCTTCGACGTTGTACACGGCGCCGGCTCTAGCCCTCAGCACCGCGCGCAGGCTGGCGGCATCCACGTCGCGCACGTTCGAGAGGATATCGACGGCGCCGAAATGGTAGAGGTCGCCCTCCTCGATCGTGAAGGTGATGACGAAGCCTTTTCGGGCCGGATCGTACTCCGAAACCGCGGAGACGACCTGCACGTCGGCGAAGCCCTTGCTCAAATAGAACCGGCGCAGCAGATCGCGATCCGCCTCGACGCGATCCGCATCGTAGATGTCGGTGCTCTTGAGAAAGCTGAACAGCCCGCTCTCGGTGGTCTTGACCACGTCCTTGAGCCGGGTGTTGCCGAAGGTGCGGTTGCCGACGAAGGCGATCTGGCGGACCGCGGTCTTTTGCCCCTCGGTGATCTCGAACACGAGATCGACGCGATTGTTCGGCAGCTCGATGATCTTCGGCTCGACGCGCACGTCGAAGCGTCCGGAATGTTGGTAGACGTCGACGATGCGCTGCACGTCGGACTGCACCATCGGCCGCGACAGCGTCCCGCGCGGCTTGGACTGCACTTCGGCGGTCAGCTGGTCGTCCTTGACGCGCTTGTTGCCCTCGAAGGCCACCCGGTTGATGACCGGAGCTTCGACCACGCTCACCACCAGGCGGCCGCCGGCCTGGTTGAGCCTTATGTCCTGAAACAGGCCGGTGGCGTAGAGCGCCTTGAGGCCGTCATCGATGGCGGCTGCGTCGAGGCGCCCACCGGGGCCGGCACGAAAATACGAGCGGATCGTGTCCGCCTCGACCCGCCGATTGCCCTCCACCACGATGGACGAGACCGTTTGCGCGGCCGCGGTGCGGGCCGCGAAGACGCAAAGCGCCGCCGAACCCAGCGCGGTTCCGCCGAGGACGACGCAAACGAGAGCCAGTCCCCGAAGCATCCGGACCCAAGGTTTCATACGGTACGCGCCCCATTCGTTTTCGGTCGGCCCGCCGGGGGATCCACGGATTCCACCCCCCGGCTTGTACAGCCTTTTCCCCGCGCCGCAACCATTCTCGCCGACCGGATCACCTTTTGCGTTCAAGACGTTGCAGGCTTGCCACGCCCATTATGACAAGAATTTGTGAACGATCCGGCCTATGTCCTTGTAGGTCGCGAAGACCATCAGCATGAGCACGATCGCGAAGCCGATGCGGAAGCCGACCTCCTGGGCGCGATCGGACAGCGGCCGGCCGCGAGCCGCCTCGAAGCCGTAGAACAAAAGATGACCGCCGTCGAGCAGCGGGATCGGGAACAGGTTGAGCAGGCCGATCGAGACCGAGATCGCCGCCGCCCAGCGGATGAGAACGTCGAAACCGAGCCGGGCTGCCTCGCTCGACATCACCGCAATACCGATCGGCCCGCCGAGTTGATCCGCGGACTCGAGGCCGATGACCATGCGGCACAGGTACTTGAACGTGCCGTCGATGATCGTCCAGCTCTCGTGAACTCCTAATCCGACCGCCGCCACCGGTCCGAATTTCTGAGTCTTGATGTCGCCGGAAGAGGGAATTCCCTTCACGCCGAGCACGCCGATCTGGCATGCGCCCCCGAACACGCTCTTGTCCTCCGCCAGAGTCGGGCGCAGCTGGATGCGTCTGCCGCCTCGTTCGACCTCGAACTCGAGCGGCCGGCCGGCACTTGCGGACACGATATGCTGCATGTCGGAAAAGGTTTGAACCGGCTTGCCGTCGATCGACAGCACGAGGTCGCCGGGTTGGAAGCCGGCGGCCGCGGCGGGGCTGTTGGGCACCACCTCGTCGACCCGGGGCGTCGTCCCTTGCGTGCCGTACCACATGGCGATGCCGGCAAAGATGACGATCGCCAGCAGGAAATTCGCGATCGGGCCCGCCGCCACCACGGCGGCGCGCTGCCAGACCGGCTTGTAGTAGAAGCAGTCGCGACGCTCCGCCTCGCTCAGCTTCGCGACCGCGTCCCGGTCGGGCATGCTCGCGGCGTTTTCGTCGCCGACAAACTTCACATACCCGCCCAGCGGAATGGCCGCGAGCTTCCAGCGGGTACCGTGCCGGTCGGTGAAGCCGAGGAGCTCGCGCCCGAACCCGATGGAAAACACCTGCACCCGAATGCCGCACCACCGCGCCACGAGAAAATGGCCGAGCTCGTGGAAAAAAACGACGATGGTCAGAACGAACAGGAAGGGGACGACCAGGTAGTACAACGAGTCGCCCCACCCACCGATATTCGCGAGAAACTGCATCTTAATCCTCGTCCCGGGACTTGGCCTTCGCTCCCGGCGAATCCCTACATCGCCTTTGCGGCAATTTCGGGCAAGAGGTTCCGGGCCAGAGATCTTGCGATATGGTCAATTGCGAGCGCGTCCTCGACGCTTGCCGGCTCGTGCAGGGCCCCTTCCCGGTGCGCGGCCTCCAATGTGGCTTCGACCAGCGCCGGGATACCGGGAAACGGCAGCCGCGCGGCGATGAATTCGGCGACCGCGACCTCGTTGGCCGCATTGAGCACGGTCGGAGCGCCGTTTCCCGCTTCCAGCGCGCGCCGCGCGAGGGCCAGCGCCGGAAACCGCTGAACATCCGGGGCCTCGAAGGTCAATGCGGCAATTTGCGCGAGATCGAGCCGCGGCCCGGGTCCCTCGATGCGGGTCGGCCAGGCCAGGCAATGCGCGATCGGGATCCGCATGTCCGGCGGACCGAGGTGGGCAACGACCGAGCCGTCCCGAAACTCGACCAGCCCATGGACGACCGATTGCGGATGCACCACGACATCGATGCCGGCCGATTCCATGGCGAACAGATGGTGCGCCTCGATGAGCTCCAGGCCTTTGTTCATCAACGTGGCGGAATCGATGGTGACCTTGGGTCCCATCGACCAATTCGGATGCTTGAGCGCCTGGGCGGGCGTGGCCGCGCGGATTGCGTCGATCGACCAGGTGCGGAACGGTCCGCCCGAGGCGGTGAGCACCAGCCGAACCACGTCCTCGCGCCGGCCTGCGCCCAACGCCTGGAACAGCGCATTGTGCTCCGAGTCGACCGGGAGCACCCTGGTACCTTTCTGCGCGGCCCGGCGCATGAACAACGCGCCGGCGCAGACGAGGCATTCCTTGTTGGCGAGCGCAACCGTTCCGCCTCGCTCGACCGCGGCGAGCGTCGGCTCGAGCCCGGTTGCCCCGGCGATTGCCGCCATGACCCAATCGGCGGGGCGCTGGGCCGCCTCGATCATGGCCCTCGGGCCCGCGGCCGCTTCGATCCCGCTCCCCCCGAGATCCTCCTTGAGGTCCCGGTAGGCGCTCTCATCGGCCACCGCGGCGAAACGTGCATCGAGCTCGCGCGCGATCCGAGCCAAGGCTCGTCCATTGCGGTTGGCGCTGACCGCCTCGACCCGGTAGCGCGAGGGGTTGCGCTTGAGAAGATCGATCGTGCTCGCGCCGATGGATCCGGTGGCGCCCAGGATCGTCACGCTGCGGGGAGCGGCGATGGCAACGGGCGCGGTTCGGGCACGCGGGACAGACTCGATCATCGCCTCACCAAATCAGCAATCCGCGCGCGGGAGCATCGAAGCCGCCGCGCGCCAGGCCCAGCAAGGTCGCGACCAGAGCGGCGGCCACGAACCCATCGAGCCGATCCATCAGGCCGCCGTGACCCGGAATGAGTTCGCTGGCGTTCTTGGCCCCGAAACGGCGCTTGAGGGCCGATTCCAGCAGATCTCCCGTCTGCGCCGCCAATGACAGCAGAGCGCACACCAGCGCCAGCGCCGCAAGATGGTCGAGACCGGCCAGCGCCGAGAGGCCGGAACCGACGACAGTGGCCGCTGCGGCGCCTCCAACGGCCCCGGACCAGGTTTTTTTCGGGCTGACCGCCGGCCACAGCTTCGGCCCCGCAAGCGCACGCCCTACGAAATACGCCATCACGTCCGTTGTCCACACCACCCCGAACAGCAACATTACCGCGAGTAGCCCGAGCTCGGCATCGCTGCGCAGCACGGCGGGCGCCGCAAGCATGACTCCAGCATAGACGCCGCCCGCCAGGATCCAGGCTCGCCTTCCGCTGCCGGCAAGACCTGCAACCGCGACCGCGCCGAGCGCGAGGACGGCCAGGGCGGCGCGCGGCCAGCCTAGCCCGAAAAGGACCGCCGCGCTTACGAAAGCCGCGGCGCCGGCGGCGAGAACGGGCGTTCGCCCAGGCTCGCCCACGATCACGGTCCACTCCCACAGGATAATCGCGGCCGCCAGCGCCCACACGGCGAGAAACGGCGGACCTCCCAGATAAGCCGAGCCGACCGCAAGCGGCACCAGCACGAGGGCGGAGCCGACGCGGAGGCAAAGCTCGCATCCGCCGACCCCGTTTCGGCGCCAAGTCCCGGGTTGCCGGCCGCCGTCCTCGGTTCGGACCACGGCTCAGGACCCGGTCCGGGCGATGAGCCCGCCGAACCTGCGTTCGCGCCGTCGATATTCTGCGATCGCGTGCTCGAGCGCCGCGCCGTCGAAATCCGGCCAATAGATCGGGAGAAAGACGAATTCGCTATAGGCGGCCTGCCACAAGAGGAAATTGGACAGCCGTTGCTCGCCGCTCGTGCGGATGACGAGATCGGGGTCGGGAAGGTCGGGCGCGTCGAGATAGTTGGCGATGAGCTCCGCCGTGACCGCTTCGGGCGCCCGCCGGCCGCGCGCGACTTCCTCGGCGATCCGCTGGGCCGCGCGCGCGATCTCCTGGCGGCCGCCGTAATTGAAGGCGACCACCAGGGTGAGGCCGCGATTGCCGCCGGTGAGCGCTTCGGCCTCCTCGAGCAGATGGCGGATCTCCGGGTCGAGGCTGTCGCGCTCGCCGATGATCCGCACGCGCACGTCGTTCTTGTGCAACTCGGCGAGATCGTTGCGGATGAACCGGCGCAAGAGCACCATCAGCTCCCGCACTTCGGCGCGCGGCCGCAGCCAGTTCTCCGAGCTGAAGGAGAAAATCGTCAGAATCCCGATGCCGAGCTCGCCGGCGGCCCGTACCGTGCGCCGCAGCGCTTCGACCCCGCGCCGATGTCCTTCGCTGCGGGGCAGCCCGCGCGCAGCCGCCCAGCGGCCGTTGCCGTCCATGATGATGGCGACGTGTCGGGGCGCGCCGAAGCGCGCGGTCAGAGAAGTCGGCGCCTTGGTGTCGGGCATGAAGGTTCGGGCCTGCACCCTGCTCCCTAGACGGTCAGGATTTCCTTTTCTTTCACCGCGAGCGCGTGGTCGATTTCGGCAATGGCCTGATCGGTCGTCTTCTGGACCTGATCGGCATCGCGATCATGGTCGTCCTTGCTGATCTTGTGGTCCTTTTCCAGTTTCTTGAGAATGTCGAGGCCGTCCCGTCGCACGTGACGAACCGCCACGCGTGCGGTTTCGGCGTATCGGTGCGCCACTTTGACGAGCTCCTTGCGGCGCTCCTCATTGAGCTCGGGGATGCGAAGGCGCAGCAGTTGGCCTTCGGTCGCCGGGTTGAGCCCGAGATTGGCATTGATGATGGCGCGCTCTACCGCGGACACCAGCGATTTGTCCCACACTTGAACGGTAAGGAGGCGCGGCTCCGGCACGCTGATCGTCGCCAGCTGATTGATCGGCATATGAGTGCCGTAGGCTTCGACGTGAACGGGTTCGAGCAGGCTCGGCGAGGCGCGGCCGGTCCGCAATCCCCCGAGCTCCTGTTTGAGCACGTGGATCGCGCCCTGCATTCGCCGTTTGAGCTCGGCGAGGTCGTGTGTCGCGGTTGCCATGGCAGCCTCTCGAATCAGTCGGTCCGGCCCCGCCGGGACCGGGACGCTCGAACCCGCAGACATTCAGGTCGCGGCGCTCAGCCGACGAGCGTTGCGCGTCCCTTTCCCGCCAGCACGGCCGCGATCGCGCCCGGCTCGCGGATGGAGAAGACGATGATAGGGATACGGTTTTCGCGGGCAAGCGCGAACGCCGTGGCATCCATGACCTTGAGGTCGCGCTCGATCGCCTCCTGATGGGTGAGCCGCTCGAAGCGGCGGGCGCCGGCGTCTTTCTTGGGATCGGCGCTGTAGACTCCATCGACATTGGTCGCCTTGAGCACCGCCTCGCCGTTGAGTTCGCTGGCGCGCAGCACCGCAGCCGTATCGGTCGTGAAGAACGGATTGCCGGTCCCGGCGGCGAGCAGCACGATCCGCATCTTCCCGAGGTGCCGGAGCGCCCGCTGGTGCGAATAGGTTTCGCACACCGCCGGCATCGCCAGCGCGGAGAGGGTGCGCGCCGGCGCGCCGGCGCGCTCGAGCGCCGCCTCCAGCACCAGCGCGTTCATGACGGTCGCCAGCATGCCGAGCGCGTCGCCGGTCACCCGCGAAACGCCGTTCGCCGAGATCTCGACGCCGCGGAACATGTTGCCGCCGCCGACCACGACCCCGATCGAGGTTCCGAGCGCGCGCGCCGCGACGAGATCGGCCGCGACGCGATCGATCGTCGCCTGTCGAATCCCGAAGCCCTCGCTGTCGGTGAGGGCCTCGCCGGACAGCTTGACGATCACGCGTCGATAGACCGGCTCCCCCATGGGCCAACGCTCCGTCCGCGGCATTCTCCCACCTCCCCCTGGAGGGGGGAGGTCGGCGAGCGTTCGAAGAACGCGAGCCGGGTGGGGGTGAAACTGCATCACCCCACCCCGGCAGCTCGCAACATGCTCGCTGCCGACCCTCCCCCTCCAGGGGAGGGTGAAACGCGCGTGGCGCTCAGCAGTGCGAAGCGATATCCAGTCTAGGCCTGAGTCGCCGGTTTCTCGATGCCCTCGCCGAGGGCGTAACGCACGAATCCCCCGATCTTGATCGGCGCGCCGATCTTGCCCTCGGCCTCCTTGACCGCCTGGCTCACGGTTTTGGCGGTGTCGTAGATGTATTCCTGGTCCAGCAAACAGACCTCCTTGTAGAAAGTCTTCAGGCCGGAATCGACGATCTTCTCGATGACGTTCGCGGGCTTGCCCTGGGCGCGGAATTTCTCGGCCAGCACCGAGCGCTCGCGCGCGATCACGTCCGGGCCGAGCCCGGCGGCATCGAGCGCCTGCGGGTTCGCCGCCGCGACATGCATCGCGAGCTTTCGCCCGAGCGCCTTGAGCTCGCCGGCATCGCCCGCCGATTGCAGGGCGACCAGAACGCCGATCCGGCCAAGTCCTTCCGCGATCGTCGCGTGAACGTAGCTTGCCACCACCCCGCGATCGACGCAGAGCGCCGCGGCGCGCCGGAGCGTCATGTTCTCGCCGATCGTGGCGATGGAGGAAGCGATTGCCTCGCCGATGGTGCCGCTGCCGGCGCGGGCGGCCTTGATCGCTTCGACGTCGGTGCCGGCCTTGAGCGCGGCCTGGGCGATCATCTTCACCAGCCCCTGGAAGTGATCGTTGCGGGCGACGAAATCCGTCTCGGAATTGACCTCGACCACAATGCCCTTGTTCGCGACAAGCGCCACGCCGACCAGGCCCTCGGCCGCGACGCGGCCGGCTTTTTTCGCCGCCTTCGCCAATCCCTTCTTGCGCAGCCAATCGACCGCCGGCTCGATCTTGCCGCCGGTCTCGGTCAGCGCCGCCTTGCAGTCCATCATGCCCGCCCCGGTCTGGTCCCGAAGCTCTTTCACCATCTGCGAGGTGATATTCGCCATTGCTATTCCCTTGGGCCGCACGCGCTTCACCCTCCCCTGCAGGGGGAGGGTCGGCAGCGAGCAGGTTGCGAGCTGCCGGGGTGGGGTGATGCAGCTTTCACCCCACCCGGCTCGCGTCTTGCGACGCTCGCCGACCTCCCCCTCCAGGGGAGGTGGGGAGAATGCTGTTGCGCCGAGTGCGAGCTAAGCATCCGGTTGCGTATCACTCCGCCGTGAACTGCTTGGCTTGGGCGATCCATCCCTCGACCCTGCCGGGCAGTCCGACCTCTTCGCCGATCTTGCCGGCGTCGGCCGGGCCGAACTCGGCGATCTGCCAGAAATGGAAGATGCCGAGATCGTTGAGCATCTTCTCGATCGCCGGCGACACGCCCGCGAGCTTCTTGAGGTCGTCGGCGACCCCGCGCGGACCCGACAGCGACTGGAAACCGCCGGGGGCCGGCTCCGCCGGAACTTCCTCGAGGATCGGCTTCTCGGCCGCGCCGAGATCGGCTCCGAGCTCGCCCTGCGCCCGCGAGATGCCGTCGATCGCCGCCTTGGCCACGAGATCGCAATAGAGCGTGATCGCCCGGGCCGCGTCGTCGTTGCCCGGCACCGGAAAGCCGATCCCGTCCGGGTTGCTATTGGTGTCGACCACCGCCGCGACCGGAATGTTGAGGCGCCGCGCCTCGCTGACGGCGATGTCCTCCTTGTTGGTGTCGATCACGAACATGAGGTCGGGCAAGCCGCCCATGTCCCGGATGCCGCCGAGCGCCCGATCGAGCTTCTCCTTCTCGCGGGTGAGCGTGAGCCGCTCCTTCTTGGTGTAGACCTGGGCCTCGTCGGAGCCGAGCATCTCGTCGAGCTTGCGCAGCCGATGAATCGAACGCGAGATCGTCTTCCAGTTCGTCAGCGTGCCGCCGAGCCATCGCGAGTTGACGTAATATTGCGCCGAGCGCTTGGCCGCATCGGCGATCGCGTCCTGCGCCTGGCGCTTGGTGCCGACGAACAGGATGCGGCCGCCGCGGGCGACCGTGTCGCTGACCGCCTGCAGTGCCCGGTGCAGCATGGGCACCGTCTGCGCGAGGTCGATGATGTGGATGTTGTTGCGGGTTCCGAAGATGAATTGCGCCATCTTCGGGTTCCAGCGGTGGGCCTGATGGCCGAAATGGACGCCAGCCTCCAACAGCTGGCGCATCGAATAGTCGGGCAGCATGGCATTCTCCGGTTCGAACCGCCGCGGACCCGTAAGTTCCTCCCCGACTTGGCATCGGCGGGAACCACCGGAATGGCCAAAGGCCTCGGTCCGCGTGTGGGATGGGCGCGCTTATAGCGGCGCGGAATGGCGGATGCAAGCATCCGGGGTCGGGCCTCACTCGAGGAAAGCGGGAGCGGACCGGAACTTTCCCAAGGGGAGATTTCCCCAGTGAATCCGCCGTCCGCCATTGCCGTTTCCATCCGCCCAAGCCTACCCTTTTTTACGGGGTCCATTCTCGAAACACAATTTTCGGCTGTATGGCTCCTCGTCCGCGTGCTGCAACGGGAGACATCGACGTGACCCCCGCGACCCTCGCTTGGTCCGCTACCTTGTTCTGCGTGGTGTTTTCGGCACGCATGGCCGACGGATTCCTGCGGGCGAGCCCGAGATTGTTCACGGTGATGGCGCTGTTCGCGTGCAATTGGGCGGTGCTGCTGCCCTATTACGGCATGCCCGCGGATGTGCCGAGGCCCGAGCTGCTTTCGGCATTGGGAGGGTTCTTGTCCATCTACGCCGGCGGTCTGCTGATGCTCCATGCCCACCAGCCTCACGGCCCGGCTCCGGACGTCGTGACGTGGCAGGTCATCGGCGTGAACCTGCTCCTCCTCGTCGCCGTGGAATCCGCCTTGGCGATCCCCGGTCCGCAAGGAGCGCATCTGTTCGGATTGTCGCATCATCAGACCGAGCTCGCCATCGGTCTGCTTCTCGTCATTGCCGGATTTGTGGCGATCGCGAAGGGCATAAAGGACCTGGCCGGTACCCTGGCCTTCTGCGTGCTTGCGGTGATTCTCGCGGGCTATGCGGCGCTCGAAGCGAAGTTTGCCTGGCAGGAATGGGAAAACGTCGGGACCACCATAATTCCCGAGCTTTATCTATACGTGTTTGCCGCGGCCAAAATCATCTACACCGTCACGTTTGGAAGCATCGTCGCCTACAAGGGAATGACCGACGAGGATCGAACGGATCCGGCAAATGGACGCCCGCGCATCGGCCATTGGATCCTGCTGTTCCTGCACATCCGTCATCCCCACCATCACAGCGCCTGAACGTCGACCACGCCGGGCACCGCCTTGATCGCCCCGCAGATCTGCGGCGAGACCTTGAACTTCCCCGGCAGGCGCACTTCGACTTCGGTGGCGCCGTCCTCGAGAATCAGGATCATGCTCACCTCGCCGTCGCCCTTGGGCTCGAGCCTCCGCGCGATGCCTTCGAGCGGCCCGTCCGAGCGCACGAACACCCGCAAGGCGCGCTGCATCTTCTCCGCCGCCTGGTCGAGCGGCTCGACCGATTGGATGCGCACGCGCAGGTCGTCGCCCTGGACCTCGGCCCCGACGAGGAGGAGCACCGCCGCGCCCGGCTCGAGCAGGTCGCGGTATTGCTGCAGCCCTTCGGCGAAGATCACGGCTTCGTACTGGCCGGTCGGGTCCGACAGCCCGACGATGGCCATGCGGTTTCCAGTGGTCTTGGCCCGGCGCTCGGTCTTGCTCACCACCGTGCCGGCGAGCCGCCCGGCACTCGCGCCGGCTTTCACCGCGCGGGAGAACTCGGCCCAGGACTGGACCCGCAAGCGCTGCAGCGCCGGGCCGTAATCATCGAGCGGATGCCCGGTGAGGAAGAAGCCGATCGCATCATATTCCTTCTGCAATCGCTCGGTCGGCAGCCATGGCTCGGCCGCGGGCAATGCCAGCGCCTCCGCGTTCCCCGGCCCTCCGAACAACTCGCTTTGTCCCATCACCGCGGCCTCGTGCCGGCGGTGGCACTCGGCCAGGATGAGATCGGCGCCCGCATGCACCCGGGCGCGATTGGGCTCCAGCGCATCGAACGCGCCCGCGGCCGCCAGGCTCTCGATCATTCTCTTGTTGATCGCCCGTGGGCTGACGCGCCCGGCAAAATCGGCGAGATCGCGGAACGCTTGGGAGCCGCGGGCGGCAACGATCGCCTCGACGGCTTGATTCCCCACCCCTTTGAGCGCCGCGAGCGCGTAGTGAATCCTGGCGCCGTCCACTTCGAACGCCACGTCCGAGCTGTTGATGGAGGGCGGCTCCAACCGGATGCCCAGCCGCTCGGCCTCGGCACGGAATTCCGCGAGCTTGTCGGTATTGCTCATGACGTAGGTCATCGACGCCGCCAAAAATTCGACCGGATGGTTGGCCTTCATATAGGCGGTCTGATAGGTCAGAAGCGCGTAGGGCGCCGAGTGCGATTTGTTGAATCCGTAGTCGGCGAATTTGGCGCAGGCTTCGAAGATCGCCTGGGCATCGCTGCGATCGAGCCCGCGCTCGGTCGCTCCCGAGACGAAGCGCTCGCGCTGCTTCTCCATTTCCGAACGGATCTTCTTGCCCATGGCGCGGCGCAGGAGATCCGCCTCGCCGAGCGAATAGCCGGCCAGATCCCGCGCGATCTGCATCACCTGCTCCTGGTAGGTGATGATGCCGTAGGTGGCTTGCAGGATCGGCACGAGCTTGGGGTGCAGATATTCGGTCTTCTCCCGCCCGAGCTTGCGCGCGCAATAGGTCGGGATGTTCGCCATCGGGCCCGGACGGTAGAGCGCGACCAGCACGATCAGGTCTTCGAACCGGTCGGGCCGCATGTCGACCAGCGCCCGGCGCATGCCCTGGCTTTCCACCTGGAACACGCCGACGGTTTCGCCGCGCGCCAGCGCTTCGTAGGTTCCGGCATCGTCGAGCGGGATGCGCGAGAGATCGACTTCGATGCCGCGGCGGCGCACGAGCTTCACGGCGGCGTCGAGCACGGTGAGCGTCGTGAGGCCGAGGAAGTCGAATTTCACCAGCCCGGCCTGCTCGACCCATTTCATGTTGAACTGGGTGACCGGCAGATCCGATTTCGGATCGCGGTAGAGCGGCACCAGTTCCGTGAGCGGCCGGTCGGCGATGACGATGCCGGCCGCGTGCGTCGAAGCGTGGCGATGCAGGCCTTCGAGCTTCTGCGCGATGTCGAACGCGCGCCTGACGACGGGCTCGCTGTCGCGCGCCGCCTGCAGCCGCGGCTCCTCGGCAATGGCACGCGCCAGCGGCACCGGATTGGTCGGATTCTGCGGCACCAGCTTGCAGAGCTTGTCGACTTGGCCGTAAGGCATTTCGAGCACCCGGCCGACGTCGCGCAGCACCCCGCGCGCCTGCAGCGTGCCGAAGGTGATGATCTGCGCCACCTGGTCGCGGCCGTAGCGCTGCTCGACGTAGCCGATCACCTCGTCGCGGCGATCCTGGCAGAAATCGATGTCGAAATCCGGCATCGATACCCGCTCCGGATTGAGGAAGCGCTCGAACAACAGGCCGAACCGGATCGGATCGAGGTCGGTGATGGTGAGCGCATAGGCGACGAGCGAGCCGGCGCCGGAGCCGCGCCCCGGACCGACCGGAATGCCCTGTGCCTTGGCCCATTGAATGAAATCGGCGACGATCAGGAAATATCCGGGG
>VAZU01000079.1:0-1179 GCA_005884745.1 Alphaproteobacteria bacterium | reverse complement strand
GAACTCCAGCCGCTCCTTGTATTCCTGGATCGTGTGCCCTGGCG
This sequence comes from Alphaproteobacteria bacterium, assembly GCA_005884745.1. Lineage (GTDB taxonomy): Bacteria > Pseudomonadota > Alphaproteobacteria > Rhizobiales > Xanthobacteraceae > AP-16. Next base: position 1,135 of record VAZU01000079.1, on the reverse strand, counting down.
CGGCTCCATGCTTGGCGATCCGATCCTCGAGCCCGGCGCGGGCGCGCCGCATCAGTTCGGCCGCTTCGTCGACCGGCTCGCTGCCGAGCGAGAACCGCGGCAGGATCGGTTTGCGCACGCGCGGGCGGAAGGCGCAGCGTTGCGCGATCTCGATGGTCGATGCGAGCGCTTCGGGCAGGTCGGCAAAGAGCGCCGCCATCTCGGCGCGGGTCTTGAAATGATGCTCCGTGGTGAGCTGCCGACGCTCGTTGTCGGCGAGGAGCCGGCCTTCCGCGATGCAGATCAGCGCATCATGGGCCTCGTAGTCCTCGCGCCTGGCGAAGAACGGCTCGTTCGCGGCAACCAGAGGAATGCCGTTCCCATAGGCGAACTCGATGAGCAACGATTCGGCATGTCGCTCGGGCTCGGTGCCGTGGCGCTGCAGCTCGACGTAGAGGCCGTCCCCGAACAGCTCGAGCAGCGTTTGCAGCCGGGCGGCGGCAAGCTCGCCCTGGCCCGCGGCGATGGCGCGGTCGAGCGGACCGGACGGGCCGCCGGTGAGCGCAAGCAAGCCCTGCGTCTCGCCCCGCAGCGCGCCAAGCTCGAGATGCGGGCGCGCGCCGGCAGGCGTGCCGAGATATGCCCGCGAGACGAGCCGCATCAGGCGCAAATAGCCCTCTTCGCGCGCGGCCAGCAGCACGATCCGCGGCAGCTCGGCCGTCCCCATCGCGGCGCTACGTGGCCCCGCGTCCAGATCGCCGAAATCCACCGCCAGCGCGCAGCCGATGATCGGCTGAATCCCCGCGGCAGCCATTTTGTCGGAGAATTCCAGCGCTCCGAACATGTTGTCGCTGTCGGTGAGCGCCAGCGCAGGTTGGCGATCGTCGTCATCGCGCCTTCGAGCAGCGAATAGGAAGAGTGCACATGCAGGTGCACGAAGCCGGGGCCGGTCACGTCGCGATTCCCTGAAAGCCGCAAAGAGGACGGCAAAGGTGGCCATCACCGCGGCCGGTGTCCACCATCCAGGCCTGCCCGAGACGGAGAACGCACAGGTTTCCCCAAAGAAGCCCGCGCGAGCATGCGGCTCCGGGCGAGCCCCGCCTGCCTGGCTTGCCCCGGCGCACGGCGGCGCAGGCTCACAAGGCGGCAATGAATT
>VAZU01000286.1 GCA_005884745.1 Alphaproteobacteria bacterium | reverse complement strand
CACCACCAGCGCCCCGACGATGCGGTCCGGGCGGAGCAGCGGCATGACCAGCACGGCCCGGTAGCCCTCACGCACGATGATGTCGTTCATCGGCGTTTGCGGCTCGTTGCGCACGTCGGGAATTTGGACCGGCCGGCGCTGCGTGGTCGCCGTGCCCATCCGGGCGTCGTTGACCGTGATGTGCTGGCCGGCGATCGCCTGGATCATTTCTTCGGTCATGCCGTAGGTCGCGCGTAGGCGGAATTCCTGCCGTGCCTCGTCGAACGTGTAGATCGCTCCCGCGTCCGTGGTGGACAGCTGCACCGCTTTGGCCACGATGGTGGTGAGCACCGTGTTGATATCGAGCGTCGAGTTGACCGCCTGGCTGACCTCGCCGAGCGCTTGGAGCTCCTCGACCGAGCGTGCCAGGTCGCGGGTGCGGGCCTGCACTTCGTCGAACAGACGTACGTTCTCGATGGCGATCACCGCCTGGTCGGCGAACGTGGTCACCAGCTCGATCTGCTTGGCGGTGAACGGCTGCACCCTGGGTCTTGCCAGCGCCATCACGCCGACGACACTTCCCTGCCGAAGCAGGGGAACTCCCAGCATGGTGCGGTAGCCGCCGATCTGTTGCGCCTCGTGAAACGTGTACTCGGGATCTACTAGGACATCCGGCACGTGAACCACTCCGCCTTCCACCGCAGTTCGTCCCACGAGCCTCTCTCGCCCGGGCGCTATCGGGTGTGCCTCCAGGAAGGTCTCGAGCTCCCGCGTAAACCCATGATTGGCAGCTACGTGGTACAACCCGTCCTGATGATGAAGAAAAATCATCGCGTTTTCCGCGTCACACAGGCGGGCCGCGGATTCCACTAGCGTATCGAGCACCGGCTGAAGATCGAACGTCGATCGGCTGATGACCTTGAGCACGTCGGCGGTCGCCGTCTGCTGCTGCAGGGACTCGGTGAGCTCCTGCGTGCGGATCTCGACCTTCTTCTCCAGATCGGCATAGGATTCCTGCAGTCGGCCGGCCATGTCGTTGAACTGGTCGGCCAGCGCCTCGAGCTCGTCCCCGGTCTTGATCGAGATGCGCTGGGAAAGATCGCCGCCGCCGATGCGCGCCGCGCCGGCCCGCAAGGCCTGGATCGGCCCGACCATGCGGCGGGCGAGAAAGGTGCCGGCCAGGAACGCAAACACCAGCGCGCCGCCGAGCAAGGCGCCCGAGCGCTCGATCGAGGCGTAGAGCGGCGCATAAGCCTCGTCCGCGGGCAGCTCGACGAACACCAGCCACCCCAGCGGATCGACCGGAGCGTGTGCGGTAAACACCCGCCGTCCCTGCAGGTCCTGCGCCTCCTGCACCTGGTCCGGCGCCAGCGGCGCACCCGTCGTGCGCGCGGCCCGGATCTGGGCGAGGCGGGACAGATCGGTGTTGCGCAACACCAGGCTGATGTCGGGATGCGCGATCAGCCGGCCTTGCGCGTCGACGACGTAGGCCTGGCCGTGCTGGCCGACCTTGATCTGGGACACCACGTCCCAGATCAGTTTCAAATTGACCTCGGCGACGCTCACCCCGGCATCGCGCCGGGTGCCGGCGAGCGCCACCGTCATATAGGGCTCGGATTCGCGCCGGAAATACACCGGGCCGTAGTAGACCTTGTGGGCGAGGGCATCGATGAATTTCGGGTCTTTCGAGAAGTCGGCCTGGCTTCCGACGACGTCCATGGCAAGGCGGGAGACGCGCAGCTGCTCGTGTCCGGTGGCGTCGAGTTGGGCGAGCTCGGTGATCGCCGGGACTTGGCGCAGCAGCCGCAGCCCGTCGAACCGCCGCTGCTCGAGGGTTCCGGCCGACCACGGCAGTTGCGTGGTCCAGCCGATCTGGCTCTCGATCTCCTTGATGAATTGCCCGATTTTCGCGGCGGCGGCCTCCGCCTGCTCCCGCTGGATGCGGATGAGCGAAGCCTTGTGTTCCTGATAGGAGAACCAGACCTCGGACAGGCCGCTGGTGAGCAGGGCAACGCACACCACCGCCAGGAACAGCGCCACATATTTGCGGAACAGTTTTCCGCGAACCTTTGGCGCCGTGTCGGCCGGCGAGCCTCGAGGCTTGGTATCGGGGTCCCTCATGCGGTCATCCTAGCCCCTTCCGATTGGCGAGAAGAGGGCCTGCGTCCGAGACCGCACAATTAGCACGAATCGCCAGCCGGTTAGGCCTCCGATGGAGGCAACAGGACCGAATCCGACCGTCCGCCCGCCCGCGGGCAAACCGTCGTCGCGCCGCATCCGGCTGCAACGTCAGAGCGGGCTGTCCGGCGAGAAATTTGGTTTGCGTTTCTCGCGATGGGAAGCCAGACCTTCCTTGACGTCCGGGCTGGAGAAGCCGAGAAACTCCAGCGCCAGCGAGGTGTCGAAGATCGGCCCGGCGGCGCGCAGCCAATTGTTGAGCGCGTATTTGGTCCAGCGGATGGCATTGGGAGCGCCCTCGGCGAGCCGGGTGGCGATTTCGAGGGCCTTGGCGTCGAGTTCCGCGTCGTCCACCGCGAGCGAGATCAGCCCGATGCGCTCGGCTTCGGTTCCCGACAACGGCTCGCACAGCAGCAAGTGGTACTTCGCCTTCGCCATGCCGCACAGCAGCGGCCAAACGATCGCGGCATGGTCTCCGGCAGCGACGCCGAGCCGGGTATGGCCGTCGATGATGCGAGCGTCCTTACTGGCGATCGAGATGTCGGCCAACAGCCCGCACACCAGGCCCGCTCCGACCGCAGGCCCGCGCATGGCGCTGACCACGGGCTTCGAACAATCGATCAGGTTGTAGACGAGATCGCGCGCTTCCTTCCAAGCTCCCGCGCGCGTGGAGAAGTCGTCGATGATATTGCCGATCATGTCGAAGTCGCCCCCGGCCGAGAACGCCTTGCCGGCCCCGGTCAGGATGGCGGCGGAGACCCCGGCGTCAGCGTCGATGTCGCGCCAGATTTCGACCAGCTCGCGATGCATGATCGCGTCGGCGGAGTTGAGCCGCCCCGGGTTGTGCATGGTGATGCGCAGCACGCGCGGGTGAGGGCGATCGAACAGCAGCCGCTGATATCGGGCGTAGCGCTCGGGCATGGATGGCTCCTTTCCCCGCCGGTGGGGTGCGGGATCGTGCGAGGAGCCGAGCATAACCGAATGTTCGCGAGCGTGCCGCGGGCCGCGGGCCGCAACGGTGAGCGCGGAAATCGCGGCGGCGGCAAGGCCGCCCCGACTGCCGCGGCTCAATGGGTCAATTTGTCGGCCTGGGCAGAAACCGAATTGTCGGCGGGAGCCTCGCGCAGCGTGTACATCACCATCGGACGCGAGAATTTCCAAGCCAGGTTGCCGATCTCGGTGGTCTGGTGCCCGACCGCCGAAATGTACACTTCATAAATTCCATAGGTCGTGCTGTTTGCGGCAATCGATCGCTGGAACTGCCCGACTTCCATGAGCACGTCGACATTGGTGGTGTAGAAGCAGGCTTTGCGGTCCAGCGTGCGGTTGAGGTCGCTCACGGCTTTGTGGGGGTCGCCGCCACGGTCGGCAATCCGCACGATGGACGCGACCAGCCCGACGCTGTCGCAGAACAGGCCTCGCTCGTAGGTCGCGTGTGGAACATTCGCCGGCTCTCCCAAAAACAAGGCCGCGGGAATGAGCAGGGAAGCGATCGATGATGCCATGTTCCGCCCGCGTGCTTGGCCGGCACTTTCCGCGGACTATGCCCAATCGCCCCCGCGGCGCCCGGTGAGCCTATGCCGGCCGGTTGTGACGAAACTTGGACGAATCCTTGGAGATATTGCGCGAACCGGCGACTTGGCCGGCTCCTCCACAGCAATTCCGCGTCGGGAACCCGGCCGCCGGCTCCGTGGTTGTTCGGCCCGGGCGTTTCACGCGAATCGACCCGCCGATGGTCTTCCCGGATAAATCCTCGCGAACGCATCGAAAATCCGTGGCGCTGCCTATTCTCGCCGCGCGCCGTGCTATCAATGCCGCATCGGCTCGCGAGTCGTTGACCGCCGAGGACTGACGGAGCGGGGCCATGGACGACACGCCAGGTTCGGGCCAGGATTTTCCCGTGATCGCCCGTTTCGAGGTGCGCCGCCGCAGCTATCTCGCGCCGGACGGCGCGCCCTTGCGAGCGCTGCCGAGCTTCGCTTCCGACCTGGACCTGCTGCTCGCGCTCTATCGCGGCATGGTGCTTACTCGCACGTTCGACCTCAAAGCCGTGGCGCTGCAACGCACCGGACGGCTCGGCACCTACGCGGTTTCCTTGGGCCAGGAAGCAGTGTCGATCGGGGTCGCGAGCGCCATGCGCGAGGCGGACGTGCTGCTGCCGTCGTATCGGGACAACGCCGCGCTGCTCTGGCGCGGCGTCAAGATGGAGGAGATCCTGCTGTACTGGGGCGGCGATGAGCGCGGCAATTGCTCCTCCGGTCCGCCGCATGATTTTCCGTTCTGCGTTCCGGTCGGATCGCAGGCACCGCATGCCGCCGGCGTCGCCTATGCGTTCAGGCTTCGGAAGGAGCCGCGCGTCGCGGTGTGTCTGTTCGGCGACGGCGCCACTTCGAAGGGCGACGTCTGGGAAGCGATGAATTTCGCCGGCGTTTGGAAACTGCCTCTCGTGTTCGTCGCCAACAACAATCAATGGGCCATCAGCGTGCCGCTGAAGCTGCAGACGGCGTCCGCGACCCTGGCGCAGAAGGCGATCGCCGCCGGGTTCGCGGGCGAGCAAGTGGACGGCAACGACGTCCTTGCGGTTCGGGCCGCCGCCGAGGAGGCGATTGCGGCTGCCCGCGCCGGCGGCGGGCCGCGTCTGATCGAGGCCGTCACCTATCGGCTCGGCGACCATACCACCGCGGACGACGCCGCACGCTACCGCCCGCCCGAGGAAGTGCAGGCGCGCTGGAAAGAGGAGCCGATCACGCGACTGCGGTCCTATCTGGTCAGCCGCAAGGCGTGGGGGAAGTCGCAGGAGGAGCAGCTTGCCGCCGAGTGCCAGGAGCGCGTGGAAGCTGCGGTCGAGCGTTATCTGGCGACCGGCCCGCGCGCGCCGCAGACCATGTTCGATCACCTCTACGCGGAATTGCCGGCCGTCTATGCCTGAGCTGACGCTGGTCGAAGCCGTCAACCTGGCGCTCGCCCGGGCCATGGCGGACGACGCCGACGTCGTGGTGCTCGGCGAGGATGTCGGGGTCAACGGCGGGGTGTTTCGCGCGACCGCCGGGCTGCAGCGGCGCTTTGGACCCGAGCGGGTCGTCGACACGCCGCTGGCCGAGCTGCTGATCAGCGGCTTGTGCGTCGGCATGGCGGCGCAAGGCCTGAAACCCGTCGGCGAGATCCAGTTCATGGGTTTCCTGTATCCTTGCATCGATCAGCTGGTGAACCACGCCTCGCGGCTGCGTCATCGCACGCAAGGCCGCCTCACGTGTCCGATGGTCCTGCGCACCCCCTACGGCGCCGGGATTCGCGCCCCGGAGCACCATTCGGAAAGCACGGAAGTCATGCTCGCCCACATCCCGGGACTGCGCGTGGTCGTGCCGTCTTCGCCCGAGCGCGCCTACGGCCTGCTGCTTGCCGCGATCCGCGATCCGGATCCGGTGGTGTTCCTGGAGCCGACCCGGATCTATCGAGCCGTGAAGGGCGAGGTCGAGGATGACGGCGAGGCTTTGCCGCTCGATGTCGCCTTCGTGCTGCGGGAGGGTCGCGACGTAACCCTCATCGCCTGGGGCGCGATGCTGAAAGAGACGCTCGCGGCCGCCGACGCGCTCGCGGACGAAGGCATCGCCGCGGAGGTGATCGACCTCGCCACCCTCAAGCCCTACGACGAGGAGACGATCTTGGCCTCGGTGGCGAAGACCGGGCGCTGCGTCGTCGTGCACGAGGCCGCGCGGACCGCCGGGTTCGGCGCGGAAATCGCCGCGTTGATTGCCGAGCGCGGGCTCTTGTCCCTGCTGGCGCCCGTCGCGCGCGTCACCGGCTACGACACCATCGTGCCGCTGCCCCGGCTCGAGCAGCATTACCTGCCGTCGGTCGACCGCGTCATGGCCGCGGCGCGCAAGGTCGTCGGCTTCGGCTGAACCAACCGACGGGCTCTCATGCGCAAGTTCACGCTGCCAGATCTGGGCGAGGGTCTCGAAGAGGCGGAGATCGTCGCATGGCACGTCAATGAAGGCGATCACGTCGTGACCGATCAGCCGCTGGTATCGGTCGAGACCGACAAGGCCGTGGTCGAGGTGCCGTCGCCCTGGAGCGGCCGCATCGCCCGCGTGTTCGGCGCCAAAGGCGATCTGGTCAAGGTGGGGGCTACGCTCGTGGAATTTGCCGAGGGCGAAGGCGAGGAAACCGGCACGGTGGTGGGCGAGCTCGATCGGGCCGAAGCGAGACCCCGCGGCGCCGAGCCGCGCGAGCCCGGCCGGGCCGGAGCCGTTCAGGTGTTGCCCGCGATCCGGGCGCTGGCGCGCAGGCTCGAGGTCGATCTCAACCTGGTGCAGGCGACCGGTCCCGCCGGCACCATCACTCGCGCGGATATCGAGCGCGCCGCCAAGAGCCTCGCCGAGGCGGGCCCGGCCGAGCGCCTGCGCGGCATGCGCCGCGCCATGGCGCAACGAATGGCCGCATCGCACGCGGAGGTCGCCGCCGCGAACGTCACGGAGGAAGCCGACATCGGCGACTGGCCTCGGGGCACCGACGTCAGCGCAAGGCTGATCCGCGCGATCGCGGCGGCGGCGAAGATCGAGCCGTCGCTCAACGCCTGGTACAATTCGCAGGCCGGCGAACGGCGCCTCGTCCCCCGCATCGACGTCGGCATTGCGGTCGATACCGGGGGCGGGCTGATCGTGCCGGTCATGCGCAACGTCGGCAAGCGCGACTTGCGGGACCTGCGCGCGGGGCTCGATCGCATGCGCGCCGACGCCGAGGCGCGCTCGATCCCGCCCGAGGAGTTGCGCGGCGCCACCATCACGCTGTCGAATTTCGGCATGTTCGGCGGGCGTTTTGCCAATCTCGTCATCGTTCCGCCGCAAGTGGCGATCATCGGCGCCGGCCGCATCGAGCCGCGCGTCATGGTGCACGAAGCGAAGCCCGCCGTGCGTCGCGCGCTGCCGCTCTCGCTCACCTTCGACCACCGCGTCGTCACCGGCGGCGAGGCGGCGCGTTTCCTGATGGCGCTCAAGACGGATCTCGAGCGCGCGAGTTAACCAGCATCGCGCCCAATTGACGCGATTAGGGTGTGCATTTCATGCACAGCCCCGATCATTGTTCCGAACACTCAAAATGCTTCCAATTTCAGCACCGACGTGATAAGCGCCTGCGCGTCGGCCCTCCTCGCGAGCTCCCCGACCCGCAACAAGAACAAGAACGAATGGGTCGGCGATGAGCGCTCGGACCGCAGTGGAAATGAAGGGCAGATGTTCAGGCAGCCGGCCTCGGCCGAAGGCTATGTTCGACCGGCGGGCGACTACACCGGGCAATATGCCAGCTTCGCTCGCGCGACGCCGTGGCGGCCTCGGCACGGGGCCGGTTCGCCGACGGGAAATCCGGATGCGCCTCAAATCATAGGAGACGGAGAATGCGAACATTGAACCGCGTCTGTATTGCCTTCGCTGTCTGCTGTCTCTGCGCGTTCGGATGGCCTGCGCCCGGCTTCGCACAAGTCCCCGCGTTTCCCGGGGAGGCTGGCCCGCTCGTACCGGCGGACGTTGCGCCGTTCCAATCCAGGTTGAACCGGGTTGCCGAGGAGTACCGCGTACAGCCGGTTGCGAGCGGCCATATCTTCAGTTCGAGTTTTCGAGATATCTTTCTGTTTCGACTTGGCGAGGGAGAAGACTGTTCGAAGCAAAAGAAGTGTGTCTACGTCATGTTCCGGGATGCGCAGGACGACTACCCTTTCGTGACATTCTGCGCGCCGGGGCACTTCGAACTGGCTCACGCTCATACGGCGAACGGACAGCTGTTGCACCGATTCGAGTTCGTCTGCGAGAAGGCAAAGTTCCAGATACACTTGAGTTCGCACAGCGCATTCGTGGGGTCGTACATCAACTTGGATGATTAAATCAACTCAGCAAGGTGGCGGGAAAAGGAAAAAACGGAATGGGTTCGCTGAATTGGACGGTTGGAGGCATCAATCGAGATCAGGTTGCGAACGAGATCGCAACGCTGAGGACAAACTCGCCGACATTCCGCAGGTTGGAGCAGATGGCCTGGGACAAGGGATACCGCAGCGTCGAGTTGACGATGGGTTCCGGACTGCACAAATACTCCATAGCCGATTCAGGTCAGAGCGATAAGGATCCTTCGGTGCGGCAGATTCGGATCAGTTCGGACGCGACCGGAACGCTCGGAATCGGCGGACGGCAGATCACGATCGGAGAAATCATCGCGCACGAGCTGGCACACGGCGTGATCCCTCCGAACGTCGCCAACCCGGGCAAATTCGATTTTTATCGGCCCGACTCGCGCGAGGAACTGTGGGCGCGCAGGCAAACCGGCGCGGTCGCAGCCGAATTGGGCCTGCGCGGGTTCAACAATGCCGATTTCCCGATCACGCGGGTGCCGATCGATCG
>VAZU01000285.1 GCA_005884745.1 Alphaproteobacteria bacterium | reverse complement strand
GGCAGCGCTCTCCCCGCGAAACACGTTCGGGTGCAAGCGACTGTGCATCGATACCGGCTATTATGAGACGTTCAATCGCCCGAACGTCACGCTGATCGACGTCAATCGTGCGCCGATCGACGGCATCGCGCGCGAGGGTCTGGTGGCCGGCGGCAAGACGTACGCGGTGGATGCGATCGTCTTTGCCACCGGCTTCGACGCCATGACGGGCGCGCTGCGCAAGATCGATATCCGCGGCAGGGCCGGAACGCGCCTCGAGGAAAAATGGGCGGAAGGCCCGCGCACCTATCTGGGCGTGGCAATCGCCGGCTTTCCCAATCTGTTCACGATCACCGGGCCGGGCAGTCCTTCGGTGCTCACCAACATGCTTCCCAGCATCGAGCAGCATGTCGAATGGATCGCCGATTGCATCTTGTATGCGCGCGAGCGCGGCCGCGGATGCATCGAGGCGACTCTCGCCGCCGAGCAGGAATGGGTCGCGCACGTCAACGAGGTCGCCGGCGGCACGTTGTTTCCGTCGTGCAATTCCTGGTACGTCGGCGCCAACATTCCCGGCAAGCCGCGCGTGTTCATGCCCTACATCGGCGGCTTCCCCAGATACGTGGATGCCTGCAGGCAGATTGCGGCGGACGGCTATGCGGGCTTTGCGCTGAGCTGAGCATTGCGGGCCTTTTGTAGGTCTATCGTAGCCCGGATGGAGCGCAGCGAAATCCGGGAAGGCCGACCCGCATCGCGCTTCGCTCCATGCGGGCTACATTGTCGGCCTGCCCGGCACCAGAAAATCGAAATCGCAGCCCTCGTCCGCCTGCAGCACGCTCTGCTGGAACAGGCGGGCGTAGCCGCGGTCGGGCCCGTCCGTTTGGCGGGCGGCTTGCGCCACCTCGGCGCGGCGCGAAAGCTCCGCGTCGTCGAGGAGCACGTCGATCCGCCGCGCCGGCACGTCGAGCCGGATGCGGTCCCCGGTCCGGACGAGCGCCAGCGGGCCGCCGGCGGCGGATTCCGGCGCGATGTGCAGCACGATGGTGCCGAACGCGGTGCCGCTCATGCGCGCGTCGGAAATGCGCACCATGTCTTTCACGCCCTGCCGGGCGAGCTTCTTCGGGATCGGCAGATAGCCGGCTTCCGGCATGCCGGGCGCGCCCTTGGGGCCGGCGTTGCGCAGCACCAGCACGTCGTCGGCCGCAACCTCGAGCTCCGGGTCGTCCAGGCGCTTCGCCATGTCCTCGATCGAATCGAACACGATTGCGCGCCCGGTGTGCTGCATCAGGCGCTTCGAGGCCGCCGATTGCTTGATCATTGCGCCGCGCGGCGCGAGGTTCCCGCCGAGCACGCCCATGGCTCCGTCGGCACTGACAGGATTTTCGCGGGTGCGGATCACCGTTTGCCCCGGCACCTGCTCGGCGGCCGCGATGGCGTCGCCGATCTTGCCGGCGACCGTCGGCGCTTCGAGGTCGAGGAGATCCCGGATCTCGGCCATGAGCCGCGGCAGCCCGCCGGCCTCGTGGAAATGCTCCATGTAGCCAGAACCCGACGGCTTGAGATCCACCAGCACCGGCACTTCGCGGCCGAGCCGGTCGAATTCCCGGTAATCGATCTTGTGCCCGACCCGTCCGGCGATCGCTGCCAGATGGATGATGCCGTTGGTCGAGCCGCCGATCGCCTGCAGCACCACCATGGCGTTGCGGAACGCCGCAGGCGTGAGCAGCTCGCTCGGACGCGGGCCGCGTTTGTTCGCCATTTCGGCGGCGCGGCGCCCCGTCGCCTCGGCGCAGCGCACGCGCTCGGCGTGGGTCGCCGGGATCGTGGCGCTCAAGGGCAGCGAAAATCCCAGCGCTTCGATGACGCACGCCATGGTGCTCGCCGTCCCCATCACCATGCAGGTGCCGACCGATGGCGCGAGCCGGGCGTTGACGGTTTCGATCTCTTGCGCGTCCATGTTGCCGGCGCGGAAGCTCGCCCACAGCCGGCGGCAATCGGTGCACGCTCCGAGCAGCTCGCCCTGGTAATGGCCGACCAGCATCGGGCCGGTCGGCAGCACGATCGCCGGCAGATCGACGCTCGCGGCGGCCATCATCTGCGCCGGCAGGGTCTTGTCGCAGCCGCCGATCAGCACCACGGCGTCCATCGGCTGCGCCCGGATCATCTCCTCGGTGTCCATCGCCATCAGGTTGCGCAGGAACATGCTGGTGGGATACGCGAAGGATTCGTGGATGGAGATGGTGGGGAACTCCATCGGCAGGCCGCCGGCCAGCATGACCCCGCGCTTCACCGCCTCCATGAGCTGCGGGACGTTGCCGTGGCAGGGATTGAAATCGCTGAACGTATTGGTGACGCCGACGATCGGCCGCTCCAGCGCGTCGTCGGAATAGCCCTTGGCCTTGATGAAGGCCTTGCGCAGGAACAGCGAGAACGCCTCGTCGCCGTAGCTGGTCAGGCCTTTGCGCAATCCGTGGCTCACCGCTTGCTCCTTTGGCCTGGGCCCGTGTTAACTTGGCCCGCCAATACACGATCAAAGGCAGGGGAGAAAGCACATGCCGACGCCGTTCGATCTCACCGATCAGGTCGCCATCGTCACCGGGTCGAGCCGCGGCATCGGCCGTTCCATCGCCGAGACGATGGCCTCGCTCGGCGCCAAGGTGGTGGTCTCGAGCCGCAAGCCCGAGCCTTGCGAGGAGGTCGCGGCCGGGATCCGAAAAAAAGGCGGGGAGGCGATCGTCATTCCCTGCAACATTTCCCGCCGCTCCGAAGTCGAGGCGCTGGTTTCCGCAACGCTGAAAGCCTTCGGCAAGATCGACATCCTGGTCTGCAATGCCGCCGTCAACCCGGTGTTCGGGCCGCTTTCGAAGCTCACCGACGAGGCCTTCGACAAGATCATGGGCGCCAACGTCAAGAGCAATCTTTGGCTGTGCAATCTGGCGATCCCCGGCATGGCCGAGCGCGGCGGCGGCGCGGTGGTGATCATCTCCTCGATCGGCGGCATGCGTGGGAGCGAGATGCTCGGCGCCTATGCGATCTCCAAATCCGCGGATTTCGCGCTCGCCCGCTGCCTCGCGGTCGAATGGGGGCCGAAGAACGTGCGGGTCAATTGCGTCGCGCCCGGCCTGGTGAAGACCGATTTCGCCCGTGCGCTGTGGGAGGACACCTCGCGCGTCGCGCAACGCAACGCGCGCACGCCGCTGCGCCGCATCGGCATGCCCGAGGAGATCGGCCCGGTCGCCGCCTTCCTCGCCTCCCGCGCCGCGAGCTTCATCACCGGACAAATCCTGGTGGCCGACGGCGGCGTGACGATCA
>VAZU01000078.1:22674-27318 GCA_005884745.1 Alphaproteobacteria bacterium | reverse complement strand
GCTTGACCGGATCGACCTCGAGGATCTGCACTTCGACCTCCTGCGAGGTCGAGACGATCTTTCCGGGATGCACGTTCTTCTTGGTCCACGACATTTCCGAGACGTGGATCAGGCCCTCGATGCCGGGCTCGAGCTCGACGAAGGCGCCGTAGTCGGTGATGTTGGTGACCCGGCCCTTGTAGCGGGCGCCTACCGGGAATTTCGCCTCGATGCCCTGCCACGGGTCGTCGAGCAGCTGCTTCATGCCGAGCGAGATGCGGTGGGTCTCGTGGTTGATCTTGATGATCTTCACCTTGACCTGCTGCCCGATGTTGAGCACCTCGGTCGGGTGATTGACGCGCCGCCAGGCGATGTCGGTGACGTGGAGCAGCCCGTCGATGCCGCCGAGATCGACGAAGGCTCCGTAGTCGGTGATGTTCTTGACCACGCCGTCGATGACCTGGCCCTCTTCGAGGTTCTGCACCAGCTCCTGGCGCTGCTCGGCCCGGGTCTCCTCGAGCACGGTGCGGCGGGAGACGACGATGTTGCCGCGGCGGCGATCCATTTTGAGGATCTGGAACGGCTGCGGCACGTTCATCAGCGGGGTGACGTCGCGGATCGGCCGGATGTCGACCTGGCTGCGCGGCAGGAAGGCGACGGCGCCGTCGAGATCGACCGTGAAGCCGCCCTTGACCTGGTTGAAGATGATGCCCTGGACCTTCTCGTTGGCCTGAAACGCCTTTTCGAGGCGGCTCCAGCTCTCCTCCCGGCGCGCCTTGTCGCGCGAGAGCACCGCCTCGCCGAGCGCGTTCTCGACCCGCTCCAGATACACCTCGACGGTGTCGCCGATTTTCAGCTCGTTCTGGCGGCCCGGACCGGAAAATTCCCGCAGCGGAACCCGGCCTTCGGTCTTCAGTCCGACGTCGATGACGGCGAGATCCTTCTCGATGCCGACGACGGTGCCCTTGATCACGGAGCCTTCCTGCAGGTTGCCGTGATCGAACGATTCTTCGAGCAGCTTGGCGAAATCTTCGCGCGAGGGCGCGGCGGCCTTCTCGGCGCTGGCGGTGGCGGTGGCCATGAAATCTCCTGACGGGCGACCGGCGGCTGGTGTTGCGTCCGTTCCGTTCGGGCCAAGGACCCCGCAGATCCCTGGCTGCCGCCGAAACTTTCGGCGGGCCGGCCCGATCATCCGAACGGTCGGGACGATGTTCGTTGGCGCCCGCGGCCTCGCGGCCCAAAGGCGGGTGCCTCGTTTGCGAAAAACCGAACGCGCGCCGTGTTTCCTCGCCCGATCCGGCTTGCCGAATTTCGGCGATGAAACCGTGCGTTTTCGGTTATTCGGTCCGGGCTGCCTCCACGATGTCGATGGCGGCCCGGACGGCTGCGTCTATATCCAAATGCGTGGTGTCGAGCAAGTGCGCATCGGCTGCCGGTTTCAGCGGGGCGACCGCCCGGGTGCGGTCGCGCGCATCGCGGCGTTCGATATCGGCCAAAACCGCGGCTTCGTCCGCGGGCTCGGCGCTGCTCTTGAGCTCGGCGACGCGGCGGCGCGCCCGCTCCGCGGCGCTCGCGGTGAGAAAGATCTTCACTTGCGCGTCGGGCGCAATCACGGTGCCGATGTCGCGCCCGTCGAGCACGGCGCCGGGCGGTTTTCTGGCAAAATCGCGCTGCAGTTCCATCAGCGCCGCGCGCACTTCCGGGTAGGCCGACACGATCGAGGCGGCTTCGCCGATGGCGTGGGTTTTCAGCGTGCGCTCGTCGAGCCGCGCCGGGTCGAGCGCCTGGGCGGCGGCGAGCGCCTTGGCGCGATCCTCGAGCGAATGGCCTGCGTCGAGCAGCGCCTTGGCGACCGCGCGGTAGAGCAACCCCGTATCGAGATGGCGCAAGCCGAAATGCGCCGCCAGGCGTTTGCCCAGCGTCCCCTTGCCGGATGCGGCCGGCCCGTCGATGGCGATGATCATCTCGGTTGCCGTCGTGGCGGCCAGGCCGAAGAGCGGCGGGGCCGCAATCTTGAACACGGGTCCGGCCGAAGTTTCAAGCGATGGAGGTGTGTGCTCAGCCAAACTCGGCGCCCAGCCGGCGCATCAACCCGAGGAAATCCGGAAAGCTCGTGGCGATGAACGCGGTGTCGTCGACCGCGACCGGCTTTCGGGCCGCAAGCCCCATCACCAGGAACGCCATCGCGATACGATGGTCCATGTGGGTGGCGATGGCGCCGCCGCCCGGCACGAGACCCTTGCCGTGCACGATGAGATCGTCGCCCTCGATCAAAACCTCGACGCCGTTCGCGATCAGCCCGGCGGCCGTCGCGGCGAGCCGGTCGGACTCTTTCACCCGCAGCTCGGCAAGGCCGCGCATCCGCGTCGTGCCCTCGCCGAAAGCGGCGGCGACCGCCAGGACCGGATATTCGTCGATCATGCTCGGGGCGCGCTGAGGCGGGACCTCGACGCCGCGCAGCGCGCTGGCCCGCACGCGCAGCTCCGCCACCTCCTCGCCGCCCTCGCTGCGGGGCTCGAGCAGCTCGATCTGCGCGCCCATGTCCAGCAACGTGGCGACAAGCCCGGTGCGCAGCGGATTCATCATCACGGCTTCGAGCACGAGCTCGGACCCCGGCACGATCAGGGCGGCAACCAGCGGAAATGCCGCGGAGGAGGGATCGGCGGGCACCGCGATCGGTTGCGGCACGAGCTCGGGCTGGCCTTTGAGCGTGATGCGGCGACCGTGCGCCCCCATCGGCTCGACGCGCACCTCGGCGCCGAAATGCCGGAGCATGCGCTCGGTGTGATCCCGGGTCGCCGCGGGCTCGATCACCACAGTCTCCCCCGGCGCCGCAAGCCCCGCGAGCAGCACCGCGGATTTGAGCTGGGCGGAGGCGACCGGCGGCTCGTAGACGATCGGGATCGGGTCGAGCGCGCCGCGCAGGGTCAGCGGCAGCCGCCCGCCCTCGCCGACCGAGAGGACCTGCGCGCCCATGCGTTCCAACGGATCGAGCACGCGCCGCATCGGGCGCTGGCGCAAGGAGGCGTCGCCGTCGAAGGTCGCCGCGATCGGCGCACCCGCAACCGCGCCGAGCAGCAGCCGGCAGCCGGTGCCGGAATTGCCGAGATCGAGCGGCGTCCGCGGCGCCGCAAAGCCCGCAATTCCGACGCCGTGAACGCGCCAGCGGCCTTCGCCGACGCGCTCGACGCCGGCGCCGAGCGCGCGCACGGCGTTCGCGGTGCGCATCACGTCCTCGCCTTCGAGCAGGCCGGAAATGCGCGTCTCGCCGACCGCGAGCGCGGCGAAAATCAAGGCGCGATGCGAGATCGACTTGTCGCCCGGCACGCGGACGCGGCCCTTGAGCGGCGGGCTGGCGCGCGCGCTGAGCGGGGATAAGGCGGGATCCTCGGGAGCCGGTCGCATCGCGCGCGCTCCTAGCATGCGATGCTCCCTTGCGTCATCTCGGTCGCGTTCCCATCTCGGCGGCTCCGCGCGTGCGAGGGCGCGGCGGACGCGGCGTTCGCCGGGATTCCGCCGCCCCCATACGCCGGCTCGGGGCGGCCGAAAGCGGCGCGGATGCGCTATTGACAGGGCGCGCCCGAGCGGCCAAGGGAAGCACCGCCCAGCGCCCAAAGTTCTTGAGGATTTCGGATCGTGGCAAAACCCGAGCTCGGCACCAAGCGGCTGTGCGCCAATTGCGGCGCGAAGTTCTACGACCTCAGCAAGGACCCGATCGTCTGCCCGAAATGCGCGACCGTGTTCGTGCCGCCGGTTGCCAGCCGCGCGCGGCCGGAGCCGGTCGCGCCGGTGGTCGCGCCCGCCCCGGTCGAGGAGGAGGTCGCCGTGCCGGAGACGTCCGACGCGGAGCTGATCTCGCTCGAGGACGCCGAGAAGGAGACCGAGGGCACCAAGGCGCCGGCCGCGGCAGGCGCCGACGAGGCCGAAGTCGACGACGAGCCGCTCGACGATGCCGCCTTCATCGTGCCCGAGGAGGAGGACGAGGACGACGTGACCGACATCATCGGCGAGGGCATCGAGAACGACGAGGAGACTTGAGTTGCAGGGGACAGCGGTCAGGGGTCAGTAATCAGAAGAAATCACCGGCGTCTCGGCGGCTCGCTTCCTGATCACTGATTACTGACCCCTGATCCCTGGCGGGGCCATAGCTCAGTTGGGAGAGCGCTTGAATGGCATTCAAGAGGTCGGGGGTTCGACTCCCCCTGGCTCCACCAAGTAAACTATTGATTCCTAATAGATGTTCTCAGCAAAATAGATGTTCTCAGCCAACTCTTTGTCAGAAACGCGATGGAAGATTGGGTTGGAGGCCGTCTCAGTTGGCGGCCTTTATCAGCGGGCTTCGCCCGCTCCGTATGCCTCCATCTGCGACTGGAACCGCGCCACGTCGTGGCTGAGAATGACCAGGTCGTGCTTGATCCCGGCGCGGTCCTTGACGTGATCGCGCAGCAAGGCCTCGCCTCGGAAACCCATGCTCTCGAACACCGCGATGGCTCCGCGCTGGTCGACCGTCATTTGTGCGGTCAGTTTCTCCAAGCGGAGCCGGAGCGCGATTCGGAAGGTTTCCTGGATCAGCAATCGGCCGATTCCCTCGCCCCGCATGTCCGCGGCGACGACGACACGGATCTCGCCGACGTGCGCCGACCAGGAGAATTCCTCGCAGGCGAT